>CALDPL010000381.1 GCA_937911965.1 uncultured Allomuricauda sp.
CTGTCGAAGTCGAGGCCCCGGCGGGCGAGCGCGCGCGGACGCCAGTTGCAGATCAGCACGTCGGCGCCGGCGCAGAGCGCGTGCAGCGTCTCGAGCCCCTGGCCGGTCCCGAGATCGAGGGTCGAGGTGCGTTTGCCGCGGCGCCACATCGGCGCCGCCGGCAGCGCCGGGGGCAGCGGCTGGCTGATGAAGCGGCGGATCATGGGCGGAGCGCTCCGGCTGCCGGGATGGCGGCCCACGTGGTCGGCATGACCAACATCGACGACCTCGGTCTCGAGGGGCTCGAGCTCTCGTACGATGAGCTGCTGCGCGGGCGGCCGGGGCTGAAGACGGTGCTGAGGAACCGGCGCGGCGAGACGATCAAGAACCTCGATTACCAGCGCGCGCCGCGCTTCGGCACGGACGTCACGCTGAGCCTCGACATGCGCCTGCAGTTCCTCGCGTTTCGCGAGCTGAAGGCGGCGGTCGCCGGCCACCGCGCCCGCTCCGGCTCGCTGGTGATGCTGGACGCGCGCACCGGCGAGATTCTGGCGCTGGTCAACGAGCCGTCGTTCAACCCGAACGATCTGCGCGCGGCCGGCCGCGAAGGCATGCGCAACCGGGCCATCACCGACATCTACGAGCCCGGCTCGACCATCAAACCGTTCACCGTGCTGGCGGCCGAAATCCGGCGGCTGGCGCAGACAACGACGCAGTCGTCGAGCGACGTGGGCGAGAATATCGCCCGGCTAGAGCGGACTGCGGGAACACTGATCGAAGTGCTCAAGGCCAATATCGAACGCGGGCGCGACGCCACCAGGCATATCGACAGCCTCAGCCAGTCGCTGACGGAGATGGCAGCGCTGGTGCACCAGTTCCACGACCGCTCGCAGGCAATCGCCGGCTGCAACACTCGCGCGGAGGCGGAGGTGGCCAAGCTCGATGCGGGTCTCACCGAATTCCGCGATGTCGCCGCGCGAAGCAGCAAGCGGGCACGGCAGGCACGCGAACAGCTCGAAGCGCTGGAAAGCCGCGCCAACGACATGCTCAACCAGGTTGCGCATGGCGGCATCACAACGCGCAATTCGGACTTCATCGCAATGGCGCTGGCCAATGCGGGCGAGCTGACCGCGCTGATCGACCGGCAGCTTGCTGAGGGGCAGGTCGGCGAGGGCGCGTTGTTCGACACCGACTACCGCGCCCGGCCCGACACCGATCCCGTCCAGTACGACAACCGCTTCGCCGACTTCGCCGACCGGCACATAAGGCCGCTGCTCGACCGGCAGACATCGCAGCACAAGGCGATCGTCGGCTGCTGCCTGATCGACATGAACGGCTACCTCCCGACCCATATCACCGAGCGCAGCCAGGGCCAGATACCGGGGCAGGTCCGCCGCAACCAGGAATTCAGCCGCAATCGCCAGATCTTCATGGATGGCCAGACCCGCCGCGCGCTGGACGAGGAGGGCGAGTTTTTCCTCTACGCCTATCGCCAGGATTTGGGCGAGGGCAGGTACCGGGCGCTGCGCAGCGTATTCGTGCCGCTGGTGTTCAACGGCCGCAAATGGGGGCTGTACGAGCTTGGGTATTTGATCTGAGGCTGAAAGGACGCGAGCGAGCAGGTCAGCTCAAATCCGGTCGCGAGCGTATCTTTCCATCTCGTCATTCCCGCGAAAGCGGGGACCCAGTCGGCTACGGCAGCGGAGGGATGGCTAGTCCGGATTAAAAGCAAGCTGGAATTCGCGCTGCACGCGAAAGCTTACTGGGTCCCCGCTTTCGCGGGGATGACGGGAAGGGGCTGGGCCCTCGCGATCCACTTACGATCCGAGAGCGACCGGTCGGCTGGGCCTCTCCGATCGGCGCTCGCACAGCCCCGCAGCTTACAGGAACACAATCGTGGCGCTACGAGCTTACAGCATATGCTGAGCGCAATCCTTCCGGTTCGCAGCCTGCTCCTGGCCATCTTCATGCTGATGGCCGGCAGCGGGTTCATGGGCACGCTGATCGGGGTCAGGCTTGAAGAGGCGGGCCGCAGCGCTCTGATCATAGGCGCGGTCGGGACGGCATATTTCGTCGGGCTGGTCGCAGGCTCGCAAAGGGCCGGGGTGCTGGTCGCCGGAGTTGGACATATCCGCGCCTTCACCGCCTTCGTGGCGCTGTTCTCGGCCAGCACGCTGACTTATGCGTTCGACAGCCACCCCCTGCTGTGGACGGCGCTTCGCTTCATCGACGGGCTTTGCATCGCGGGCGTTTATATCTGCCTCGAAAGCTGGCTCAACGAACGCGCCGAAACGCAGGCGCGCGGCTCGGTTCTGGCGGGCTACATGATGGCGATCTATATCGGGCAGGCAATCGGACAGTTCCTCCTGAACCTGAGCGACGCCGCGCCATCGCTGCCGTTCCTCGTGGCGTCGATCCTGATCTCACTGTCGGCCATTCCGGTCGCCTTGACGCGCATAACAGCGCCGCCGCACCATGGCAGCGCGACGCTGCGGGTGGCCGAGCTCTATGCGAAATCCCCTCTCGCCATCGTGGGCACGACCGTCACCGGCCTGATGCTCGGAGCGTTCTATGCGCTCGGCGGGGTCTATGCCCGCCGGCTGGGCATGGACCTCTCCTCCGTGGCGATCTTCATGAGCACCGTGATCCTGGGCGGGGTAGCGCTGCAGTGGCCGCTCGGCCGGCTGTCGGACCGGTTCGACCGGCGGCGCGTGATCGTCGCCGCCTTCGCCGGCGCTCTTGCGGCAAGTCTCGGCGTCGCACTGGTCGGTGCTCCGGGCCCTCTCCTGCTGGTCTTCGGCGCATTGTTCGGCGGCCTCAGCTTCGCGCTCTACCCGCTGTGCGTCGCCCATGCGAACGACCGCCTCGCGCCCGAGCAGCGCGTCGCCGCGACCGGCGGGCTGGTTCTGCTATATTCCGCCGGAGCTGCAGCCGGCCCGCTCGCCGCGGCTTTCGCCATGACGCTCTCCGGCACGGCCGGCCTGTTCCAGTTCATTGCCCTGTGCGCAGGCAGCACGCTCTGCTTCGGCCTGTGGCGGCAGGCGAGGGTTCGGCCCGTACCGGCACACCGGCAGCAGGACTATCGTATTCTGCCGCGCACTACGCCGATGTCCGCCTCGCTCGATCCGCTGGCCCCGGAAGACCCGCAGGAAACATCATGAGCAGCGCTGCGTTAAATGCTGCAGCACTTGGGCTCCGATCCTGTTAGGGGCGCCCTGCCGGCACCCCTTCGGGTGCCCCATGGAGCAGATTTCGAATGGCTGGATACAAGACCCCGGATTTCAACGAACGTGCGGCCGCGGCTCGCGCCGCAAAGCAGGAAGCGCTCGATCAGCTGCGCAACAAGCCCGCCCCTGATCCAGCATTGGTTGCGGAGCGCCAGGCGGTACGCGCAGCCCGCGAGTCCGCCGCGCAAGAGCGCGATGCCGCCCGCCAGCTCAAGCTCAAGGAAGCCAAGGCTGCCAAATTGGTCAAGGATTTTGGGGAGTTCGACCCCAAATTGGAACTCGGCAATTATAAGTTCCCCCCCTTGGACCTTTTGGAGTCCCACGGAGCTTCCAAAGGCATTACCATAAACCAGGAGGAACTGGAGGAAAACAAGAACAGGATCGTCAGCACCCTGAAGAACTATAAGATTGGAATTGCCCAGATCAAGGCCACCATTGGTCCTACGGTGACCTTGTACGAAATCGTCCCTGAGGCCGGAATCAGGATTTCCAAGATCAAAAACCTGGAGGACGACATTGCACTTTCACTGGCCGCATTGGGCATCAGGATCATCGCCCCCATACCCGGCAAGGGAACCGTGGGGATAGAGGTGCCCAACAAAAATGCCACAGTGGTGTCCATGCGATCGGTCATAGCCTCCAACAGGTTCCAAAAGGCCGAAATGGAACTCCCCATTGCCTTTGGCAAGACGATCAGCAACGAAACCTTTGTAGTGGACCTGGCCAAGATGCCCCACCTGCTCATGGCAGGGGCCACGGGCCAGGGAAAATCGGTGGGCCTCAATGCGGTGATCACCTCCCTGCTGTACAAGAAACACCCGGCAGAGGTAAAGTTCATCTTTGTGGATCCCAAAAAGGTGGAGTTGACCCTGTACAACAAGATAGAACGTCACTTTTTGGCCAAGCTTCCGGATTCCGAGGAAGCCATCATCACGGACAATACCAAGGTGATCAATACCCTGAACTCCCTCTGTATCGAAATGGACAACCGCTACGAGCTCTTGAAAGTGGCCATGGTCCGGAACATAAAGGAGTACAACGTAAAATTCAAGGCGAGAAAATTGAATCCCAATGATGGGCACCGATTCCTTCCCTATATCGTCCTGATCATCGATGAATTTGCGGACCTGATCATGACAGCCGGCAAGGAGGTCGAGACCCCTATTGCCAGATTGGCACAATTGGCCCGTGCGATCGGAATTCATTTGATCATCGCCACCCAAAGGCCGTCGGTCAACGTGATCACGGGCATCATCAAGGCAAACTTTCCCGCACGGATCGCTTTTCGGGTGACCTCCAAGATAGACTCCCGTACCATCCTGGATGCCCAGGGGGCGGACCAGCTCATCGGCCGGGGAGATATGCTCTATACCCAGGGAAATGATGTCACACGGCTGCAATGTGCCTTTGTGGACACCCCGGAAGTGGGGAAGATCACCGAGTACATCGGTTCACAACGCGCCTATCCGGAAGCCTATTTGCTCCCCGAATATGTGGGCGAGGACTCTGGCACGGCAATTGATTATGATATTTCGGAGCGGGACGGGATGTTCCGGGAAGCCGCAGAGGTCATAGTGGTCGCACAACAGGGTTCGGCCTCCCTGATCCAACGCAAGCTGAAATTGGGCTATAACAGGGCCGGGAGGATCATCGATCAGTTGGAAGCGGCGGGGATCGTTGGCCCCTTTGAGGGAAGTAAGGCCCGTCAGGTGCTGATTCCCGATATCCATTCGCTGGAACAATTATTGGAAAATGAATCAAAATAAGACCATGATCAAGAAGCATATCCTTTTTTTGGCACTGTGCGCAACGGTGTCCATATCCTTTGGACAGAGCGCCGATAAGGCCAAGGCCTTATTGGACGAAGTATACGATAAGGTGGGGTCCTACGGGAACATCAGTATAGATTTCCAGTCCACCCTTGAAAATTCGGAGGCCAACCTTAAGCAGGAAACCAATGGGACCCTGGTCCTGAGTGGGGAGAAATACCTGCTCAATTATATGGGGGCCCAACAGCTCTATGACGGCAACAAATTATATACCATCGTCCCTGAGAATGAAGAAGTGACCATAGAGGATGTCGCGCAGGGCGACGACAGTCTCAACCCCTCCAAAATGCTCACCTTTTACAGGACCGGCCACAATTACCAATGGGACATCCTCCAAACCGTGGGAGGACGGAAAATTCAATATGTGAAATTGGTGCCGATAGATTCAAAGGCGGAAATCCAATCGATCCTCTTGGGCATAGACACCCAGACCAAACACATATACAAACTGATCCAAACGGGCAGCAATGGCACAAAAACCACCCTGACCGTCAATTCTTTTAGAACCGACCAGCCCCTTTCCAGTACTCTTTTTACCTTTAATGCGAAAAAATACGAGGACCAAGGATATTATATCTCTAGAAATTAGGCGTTGAAAATACTTGACCAGTATATATTAAAAAGGTTTTTATACAATTTTGTCAGTTCCTTCATCATTCTGATAGTCATATTCATTTTTCAGGGAATATGGCTGTTCATCGATGACCTGGCGGGAAAGGGCCTTGGCATGGTCATCATTGGCAAGTTCATCTTCTATTTCATACCTACCTTGGTGGACAAGGTCCTTCCATTGACGGTCCTGCTCTCCTCCATCCTTACCTTTGGAACCTTTGCCGAGAACTATGAGTTCGCCGCCATGAAGTCCTCGGGGATCTCCCTGCAGCGCGGCATGAGAAGCCTGATCATCTTTGTGCTGTTCTTGGGGGTGGTCACTTTTTTCTTTGCCAACAATGTGATTCCAAAGTCGGAACAAAAGATGTTCAACTTGCGCAGGAACATCGCCAAGGTAAAGCCGGCAGCCGCCATTACGGAAGGGGTGTTCAGTGATTTTGAGGGCACGGGACAGGGCATGAACATCAAAGTGGACGATAAATACGGGGATCAGGACCGCTTCCTGGACAATGTGATCATCCACAGAAAGACCAAGCAGAACATCAACAATACGGTGATAAGGGCCAAATCCGGGGAACTGATCAGCAGTGAGGACTCCGACATCATCCAATTGGTCCTCAAGGACGGCAATTACTATGAGGAATTGATGCCCTCGGATGCCAAGGAACGAAGAAAGCAGCCCTTTGCCAAATCGGAATTTGAGACCTATACGATCAATATCGACATTTCCGAACTGAACGATCAAGACTTGGAGGAAGATCAGAACATCACCACCAACAAGATGAAAAATGTCGGGCGTTTGATCAAGGACATCGATTCGCTCCGGGAGAACAATCTGGAAAAGGTGGAAGCCTTTTCAAAGAACATTGTCAACCGCATGGGTGCCTTTCCATCGGTCCCAAAAGCTTCCGGGGCCGTTAGGGACCATAGGGCCAAAATCGAGAAAGGGAAACCCCTGCCGAAAGACTCGATCCATGACATCGAAGACCTGCTGGACCGTCTCGAGGATTGGCAACGCCAACAGGTCGTGAAAAATGCAAAGAATTCCGTCTCCGGCATTCTCAGCACCGTGGGCGCCAAAAAGGATGAGCTGTCCAGCAGGTACAAGTTCTACAACAGCCACATCCTTTCCCTGCACCAAAAATATTCCCTTGCGCTTTCCTGCATCATCCTCTTCTTTGTGGGGGCCCCCTTGGGGGCGATAATCAGAAAAGGGGGCTTGGGATTGCCCATGGTCATTGCCATTGTCCTATTTTTGGCCTATTATTTCATAGGGGTGTTCGCGGGCAATTATGCCAAGGAGGGAAACATACATCCGGCCATGGGGGCCTGGCTGTCGACCTTGATCATGCTGCCCCTGGGGGTATCCCTCACCAGGCGGGCGACGGCAGACAAGGGATTGGTCGGGTTTGGACACCTTATGGACCGGGTCAAGGCACTATTTAGTTTTATTAAAAAGAAAAAGGAAATTGAAAAATGATGGTAGTCAAGGATAAACAAACACAATTGGATGCCATTGAGGATGCCATTGAGGACATCAGAAAAGGAAAGGTCATCATCGTGGTGGACGATGAGGGTCGGGAAAATGAAGGGGATTTTGGGCTTCTCGGGGAACTGATCAGCCCGGAAACCATCAATTTTATGGCCACCCATGGGCGGGGACTCATCTGTGCCCCCCTAACCGAGGGAAGATGCAGGGAACTCAGCCTGCATTCCATGGTGTCCCACAATTCCGATCCCCTGGAAACGGCCTTCACGGTCTCCGTGGACCTACGGGGGGGCGGGGTCACCACGGGAATA
>CALDPL010000382.1 GCA_937911965.1 uncultured Allomuricauda sp.
GTCCATATAGACTTCCCGAACGGCCTGCTGGGCGCTGAGGATCTGTTTGAGGCTCACCACGGGCTTTACCTCCTGGGCCTCCCCGACCAGGTTCTGCCGTATGATGAGCTGTTCCTCCCTGAACTTGGGATAGTCGATCACGGTCTTGAGCATAAATCGGTCCACTTGGGCTTCGGGAAGGGGGTAGGTCCCTTCCTGGTCCACCGGGTTTTGGGTGGCCATGACCAAAAAGGGAGGGGTCAGGGCAAAGGTTTCGTCCCCTATGGTCACCTGCCTCTCCTGCATGGCCTCCAAGAGGGCGGACTGTACCTTTGCAGGGGCCCGGTTGATCTCGTCCGCCAGGACGAAATTGGCGAATATGGGCCCTTTTTTGATGGAAAAATCATTTTCCTTGATGTTGTAGATCATGGTGCCCACCACATCGGCGGGCAAGAGGTCCGGGGTAAATTGGATCCGGCTGAAACTGCCCTTGACCGCTTTGGCCAGGGTATTGATGGCCAAGGTCTTTGCCAGGCCGGGCACCCCTTCCAAGAGGATGTGCCCCTTCCCCAAAAGACCGATCAACAAACGTTCCACCATATGGTCCTGGCCCACAATGGCCTTGTTCATCTCGCCTTTCAGAAGATCGATAAAAGCGCTTTCCTGGGCAATTTTCTCATTCACCGCACTGATATCGATCGTAGTGTTTTCTTCCATTTTATCTTCTCTTGTTAAGTTTTGCGCCAGTGATTGGGATAGGCTGTGCAAAATGTGGATTTATTTAAAATTCCGCTGTTAATTTATGGTTAAAATAAGCTGTAAGTCCCTAGTTTTATGACGGATTTAAGGGTTTAATTTTAAACTTGCAGTGCATATGCGAAAGATAGGAAAATTTTCCAGGGTGATGGCCGGGACCATGACTTGGGGCAGTTGGGGAAAAAAATGTTCCACCCCCCAGATGGTCGAATTGATGTGGCACTGCCTGGAACACGGCCTGAGCAGCTTTGACCATGCGGACATCTACGGGAGTTATTCCACAGAGGCCGATTTTGGCAAGGCCTTCGCCCAGAGCGGGATAGGAAGGGACCAGATCCAATTGGTCTCCAAATGCGGGATCCAATTGACCCGGGGCAGGGACAACCAGATCAACCATTACCAATACGATCGGGACTATATTGACCGGTCCGTGGAGGCCTCCCTCAAAAATTTGAAAACAGATCATCTGGACCTCTTGCTCCTGCACAGGCCCAGTCCCTTGATGGATCCAGGGGAAATCGCCGGGGCCATTCTCCCCTTGTTGGAATCCGGGAAGATCTTGGAGTTCGGGGTCTCCAATTTCAGTCCCTCCCAGATTGCCCTTTTGGAAACGGCACTTCCGGTATCGGGCAACCAGATCGAGTTTTCCCTGACCCATAGGGAACCCATGTACGATGGAAGCCTGGACGATATGATGGCCCATAAAAGATTGGCCATGGCCTGGAGCCCCCTGGGGGAGTTTTTCAGGGAGGACAATGGGAGCACCAAAAGAATTGCCAAGGCGATGGATCCGCTTATGGAGAAATACGGGGTAGACGCCAACCAACTGCTTCTGGCCTGGATCCTTCGGCATCCGGCCGGGATCCATCCCGTGATCGGCAGCACGGACAAGGAGCGGATACGCCTTTTGGCGAAAGCGACCGAAATTGAATTGGAACTTCAGGACTGGTTCGGCCTCTTGGTGGCCGCCCAGGGCCATGATGTTCCTTGAATGTAGAATGATAAAAACTTGACTATGGAAAAGACGGCCTTGATCACCGGGGCGACCAGTGGAATCGGTAAAGCCACGGCGGAGCTGTTTGCCGCGCAGGGATATCGCTTGATCCTTTGTGGAAGAAGGCTGCAGCGCCTGGAGGCCCTCAAGGGGGAACTCGGGAAGAAGACCGAGGTACATCTGCTCAACTTTGATGTGCGGGATCGGGAAGCGGTCAATGCGGCCCTGGAATCCCTACCGCCCCCCTTTTCCAAGATCGACATCCTGATAAACAATGCCGGAAATGCCCATGGACTGGAACCCATACAGGCCGGGGACCCGGAGGATTGGGACGCCATGATGGACATCAATGTAAAGGGGCTGCTCTATGTGTCCAGGGCAGTGATCCCCCAAATGGTGGAACGCAATGCCGGCCACATCATCAATATCGGGTCCATTGCGGCCAAGGAGGTCTACCCCAACGGCAATGTGTACTGTGCCAGCAAACATGCGGTGGATGCGATCAGCCAGGGGATGCGGATCGATCTCAACGCCCATGGGATACGGGTGGGGGCGGTGCATCCGGGCCTGGTGGAGACCGAGTTCAGCCAGGTGCGTTTCAAGGGGGACGGGGAGCGGGCCTCCCAGGTCTACCAAGGCTACCGGCCCTTGGGTCCGGGAGACCTGGCCGAGTTGATCCTCTTTATGGTCAGCCGGCCCCCGCATGTCAATATTGCGGATTTGGTGGTGCTGCCAACGGCCCAGGCCAATGCCACAATAGTGAAAAAGGAACCATGATCAATAAACGCCTATTGGTAAAACACCTGCTCGCGCACAATGACGAGAACAGTTTTTATGACAAGAAGCGTTTTATCTCCATTGGGGAAAAGGAGGGCAAGGCCAAGTTTTTGAAGCACGTCTGTGCCCTGGCCAACAGCAATCCCAAGAACAACTCCTTTATCGTGATCGGGGTGGAGGACGAGGACAGTGCCATTATCGGGGTGGATTTCTTTGACGACAGCAAGATCCAGAACCTGGTCAATGCCTACCTGGACAATCCCCCGCTCATCTCCTACGAGAACATCCCCTTTCCCCATCTTCCCGAGGGAAAGGTGGTGGGATTGGTCACCATCCGTTCCAACGGAAAAGTCTGTTCGCTGCGGAAGAACATTTGGAAATATTACGGCGGCATGGTCTTTTTTCGGGAGGGGAGCATCAGCCTGCCCAAGGCCTACGGGGTGGAGCTCAAGGACATCAACTCCGGGGAAGTGGCCACCATAGAGCAGCATGCCAGGAACAATATAGAGCTCACCCTGGACGCGGTGATCAATTTCATGAACACCAGGCACCCGGACCTGACCAGTGATTACAAGGTATTCAAGGAACAATTCGTGGTCTGTTGGGCCGGAATCAAAAAGAAGGCCAAGGGAAAGACCTACTATTCCCGGGTGGACATCGAGTTGATCAACGAACAGGTCAAACTCTTCTATTCCGCCCTGGACGAGATCACCATCAATTATGACGCGGACAGCTTCACCACTTTGGAATATGTGCAATTGGGGTTGGGACCCCAACAGCACTATTATCCCCTGGAGGAAATGGTGATCACCTTCTCGGAAAACGGAAAGTACACCATCAACAGCAAATTGGTCTTCGATCCCCCACATTATGACAAAAAGACCCTCTTCCATGTCTACAATGCCAACAACGCCCTATTGGAAAAATTGGAGGGGAGGATTCCCCTGACCCAATCGGAACTGACCGACCTGAGCCACCTTCCTGCCACCTATCTGATCTGTTACCTGAACGGTTTTGAAGAGGCCAAGGAGCAAATGGAACGTGCCAGGCCGCTGTTCAAGGCCTTTGACTCCCATCTGTACCAATCCCTGAAGGAGTCCCAGCGGATCCTCAGAAAAGTGAGGTACAGTTAGTCTCCCAACATGCCGAGTTGCTCCCCATTGGGAAGGGAGGGAATGGCCCCGTAGGAGGTTGTGCTGATCGCCCCGGCCCTATTGGCCAGGCCCACCATTGAGGCCAGAAGTCCATATTGTTCAAAAAGGGGTTCGTAGGACCCGATCTGTGAGATCTGATGGAGCAGGCAGCCGACAAAGGCGTCCCCGGCCCCGGTGGTGTCCACCGCCTTGACCTCCACACTGGGGATCGTGCTCTTTTTTCCCCTGCAGCTCAACAGGCTGCCTTCCTTGCCCAAGGTGACCACAACGATCTCGCTTCCCAGCCCGTGGAAATGGTCGCAGGCTGCTTCAACTTCCTTTTTTCCGCTCAACAACAGGGCCTCTTCCCGGGAGAACTTGCACAGATGTGCCCTTTCGATAAAAGGGGTGCATTTTTGGACAAAGGTTTTTTCATTTCCCTTCCACAGGTCAGATCTGAAATTGGGGTCAAAACTGATGAACATTCCCGAGGGGATCCCGTCGAAGAGGTATCGGCCATAGGCCTTCTCCAAGGGACCTCCCAAGAGGGCGGTCGCGGCCCCCAAATGCAGCATATTGCCCTTGAGGTCCCCCCTGAGGTCCCCTTCGTACCGCAGTTCCCGATCTGCCCCACGGCAGAACACAAAATCCCGCTCCCCTTCCTGGGCCAGGGACACGAATACCAGGGTGGTAAAGGTATCCGCCCTTTGCAGCCGGGAGAGGTCCACCCCTTCCTTATTTAGACTGTCCTCCAAAAAGTCCCCGAAAGGGTCGTTTCCCACACAGCCCAAGAATACGGGCCTGCCGCCCAATTTGGCAATGGCACAGGCCACATTGGCGGCGGCCCCTCCGGCCTTTTTTTTGAATTCATTGGCCAGGGACAGGTCGAGGTCCGGGGTTTCGACCACAAAATCGATCAAGGCCTCCCCAATGCAGAATACTTTTTTCATCTCGCTTCAAAGAAGCCAAGTTACATAGAAAATCACAGGCCGTTCCTTTGGTGTTTTTATTTTTGTGTGCCCTTGTATCCTGCATTCTTAAGCATTAATTGCAAGGGCTCCGGTCAATTCTGTGTAATATTGTCAAAATCTTGATTTATGAGAACTTTGGTTGTGGGGGATCTGCATTCCGGCCTTAGGGCCTTGGAGCAGCTGCTGGAGCGGGCCAATGTCGGTCCCGGGGACCACCTTATATTTTTGGGCGACTATGTGGACGGTTGGAGCACGGCGGTGGAAACCGTGGATTTTTTGATCGGGCTGAGGGACCGGCACCGGTGTACCTTCCTCAGGGGAAACCACGACGAGCTCTGTCGGGAATGGATGCTGACCCAAAGGGAGAACCCCCAATGGTTGAAACACGGGGGACAGGCGACCCGAAATTCCTATCTGGCAGCCGATCGGGGGATTTGGGACCTTCACCTGCAGTTTTTCTCGGATCTGGAGAATTTTTATCTTCAAAGGGACCACCGTTTGTTCGTACATGCGGGCTTTACCAACCTGAACGGGATCCATTACGAATATTTTCAGGAATACCAGTTCTGGGACCGCACCCTCTGGGAATTGGCCAAGGCCCTGAACCCAGACTTGCCGCCTTCGGATGATGATTTTCCGGACCGTCTGAAACTTTACGGGGAAATCTTCATTGGGCATACCCCGCTCTCCAAAACCGGGGTGGTTCCCCCGAGAAAGGCCGCCAACGTCTGGAACCTGGATACCGGGGCCGCTTTTAGGGGGCCGCTCAGCATGATGGATGTGGATACCAAGGACTATTGGCAGAGCGATCCGGTGCATACCCTCTATCCCGGGGAACGCGGAAGAAATTAAAGGGCTTTACCGTTCAATATTTGCCCGCCCGGTGCTTTTCCTGCCATTGCGACAATTGTTTCCATTTGCCCTGCTCGGCCATTTTGGCCTGCATCGGCCAGGATGCCGGATCGTGGATCCGGAATTGTTTTCCTCCGGAGTCCAGGATTTCCCGGCAGCGCCCCGCCGAGGTTTCTGAGAGTTCCTTCCAACTCTTGATATTGTGTTTGTGGAACAGGGCCTCGATCTTTGGCCCTATGCCCTCGACGATCTTCAGGTCATCGGCCTTGAAGGTTTTGCCGAAAAGGGCCTTGAATTCCCGTGCCTCAATCGGGTTTGGGGCACTATCCTTCCTTGGGGAAGGGATGCCGCTATCGACCGGGGCTTCTTTTGGAGCCTTGTTTATGGAGAGTCTTTTCTTGCAGGTGTCCAGGTCGGACTTCAGTTTGGCGTTCTCGATTTCCAGGATGTCGAATTGATCGGAAAGGTCCGGGAGCGGGTTTCGGTTCAACTTCCCGAAGAGGTAGCCCAGGACCCCAAAGGCCATGGCGGTGAACCCCAATACGATCCAATACCAAAGGGAGGGAATTTCGGATTCCATGGTATATTAGTTAGTTGGTCGACATGCTTCTTCCAAGGTATTGAAAATTTCTTGAATACAGGAATTTATTCCATGGAAAATGAGGGGATTGGGGCAAATTGAATTAAAATATAGGTATAGCAAATACGGATGATGGCCCAAAAGATACCATGCATACAAATTTTGGGACCGATTGTAAAATAGGCCTTGTCCCAGGGTCCAAATTATCGGAAATTGCAGCTGAATATTAGGTAAGAAACCCTATTTCTCCCGACCAGGTTCCGGCATTGGAATAGGGTTTAAAAGTTAAGTTTGAGTTAGTTAAGTTGGTTTAAAGACTGCCCATCCGGTATTTTTCCGAATGGGCGGCCTTGTTTTTGTCAAAGGTCGAACTTGATTCCCTGGGCCAGGGGCAGTTCGGTGGTGTAGTTGATGGTGTTGGTCTGCCTGCGCATATAGTACTCCCAGGCATCGGATCCACTCTCCCGGCCCCCGCCGGTCTGTTTCTCCCCTCCGAAGGCGCCGCCGATCTCGGCCCCTGAGGTCCCGATGTTCACATTGGCGATACCACAATCACTGCCGGCGACCGAAAGAAACTGTTCGGCCTCCCTGAGGTTGTTGGTCATGATCGCGGAGGAAAGGCCCTGTACCACCCCGTTCTGCTGTTCGATGGCATGTTCCACCCCTCCGGAATACTTCAAAAGATAGAGGATCGGGGCAAAGGTTTCTTCCTGGACGATCTTATAGGAGTTTTTGGCCTCTACTATGGCCGGTCTCACATAGCAACCGCTTTGGTATTGGTCGCCTTCCAATAGCCCCCCTTCCACAAGGATATTGCCCCCTTCTTTTTTGGCCGCATCCAGGGCCTTGAGGTAGAGCTCCACGGCCTGGGTATCGATCAGTGGACCCACATGCATGTTTTGATCCAGGGGGTTGCCGATCTTGAGCTGCCCATAGGCGGCCACCAAGGCTTCCTTGACCTGCCCGTATATCGATTCGTGCACGATCAAGCGTCGGGTTGAGGTGCAGCGCTGTCCGGCGGTGCCCACGGCTCCGAACACGGCTCCGATCACCGTCATTTTGATATCGGCGTCGGGGGTTACGATTATGGCGTTGTTGCCCCCGAGTTCCAAGAGGGACTTGCCCAAGCGGGCGGCCACGGCCTGGGCCACGATTTTCCCCATACGGATGGATCCGGTGGCGGAGACCAAGGGGATGCGATCGTCCCCGGTCATGAATTCCCCGACCCTGTAGTCCCCATTGATCAGACAAGAAATGCCTTCCGGCAAATTGTTTTCCCTGAGTACCCCCGCAATTATGTTTTGGCAGGCAATGCCGCATAGGGGGGTCTTTTCAGAGGGCTTCCAAACACAGACGTCCCCACAGACCCAGGCCAGGGCGGTGTTCCAGGCCCAGACGGCCACCGGGAAGTTAAAGGCGGAAATGATGCCCACCACTCCCAGGGCATGGTACTGTTCGTACATTCTGTGGCCAGGACGCTCGGAATGGAAGGTAAAGCCCTGCAATTGCCGGGACAGGCCCACGGCCAGATCGCAGATGTCGATCATTTCCTGTACCTCCCCCAGTCCTTCCTGATAGGATTTGCCCATTTCATAGGAGACCAGTTTTCCAAGGGGTTCCTTGAGTTCCCTGAGGCGGTTCCCGAACTGTCTCACGATGTCCCCCCGCCTTGGGGCGGGGACCGTGCGCCATTCCTTGAAGGCGGCGGTGGCGGCCTCCATGACCCGTTGATAATCTTCCGGGGAGGTGGTCCTGACCTTGCCGATCAGGGCTCCGTCCACGGGAGTGTGGGAAGAGATGGTCTCCCCGCTCCCAAAGTTCTCCGTTCCGGTGGAGGTCCCGTTGTTCAATTCCTGCAGCCCCAGTTTTTTAAGGGCCAGATCCATTCCAAAGGCAGTGGCTATGTTTGACATTTATAACTTTTTATATGTGAATTGTTATATATTTTCAAAAATACAAATATTACTTCAGCCAAGTATGGGGAATTTAAAGGAATTGGGTGCACAGCAGCAAGACCATGCCCAATAGGGCGGGAAGTCCCTGGACCATCAGGATTTTTTTGGTTGCCGTAATGCCCCCATAGATGCCGGCGAGCAGCACGCAGCCCAAAAAGAAAAGGGCCACCTTGATCTGCCATTGGGGGTCCTCGATGAGCAGGGACCAAAATAGGCCGGCGGCCAGAAACCCATTGTACAGGCCCTGGTTGGCGGCCAGGGTCTTGGTCGGCTCAAAGAGTTCCTTGGGAAATCCGCGAAAGACCTTTTTGGCCTTGGTGGTCCAGGCAAACATTTCCAACCACAAAAAGTAGAGGTGCAGCAGGGCCACCAGGGCAATGACGATCTTTGCCGCGAAAAGGATCATTCCTTTTTGGCCACAAAGCGTTCGTCCACGGGCATCACCGTGCCGCAATTGTCGCAGCTCCTCAACTGCTCGGAGCCGTAGAAGTGTTCAAAATGGGCCAAAAAGTCCTTTTCGATGTCGTTGAGGGTAAAATAGGCCTCATAGAGTTTGTGGTTGCAGTTGTCGCAGAACCACAGCAGGCCGTCGTCGACCTCCATATCCGCTCTTTTGCGTTCCACCACCAGGCCTATGGAGCCTTCATGCCGTACCGGGCTGTGGGGGACCTTGGCCGGGTGCAGGTACATATCGCCCGGGCCCAGTTTCATGGTCTTTTTTTGGCCGTCTTCCTGGATATGGATCTCGATATGGCCCTCCAATTGGTAGAAGAGCTCTTCGGTCTCGTTGTAGTGGTAGTCCTTTCGGGCATTGGGCCCGGCCACCAGCATTACGATATAGTCCCCGGATTCCTTATAGAGGTTTCGGTTGCCCACCGGGGGTTTTAGGGTGTCCCGGTTTTCTTCCAGCCATTTGCCTAGGTTAAAGGGTGCCTGTACTGCCATGATCAAAGATTTCATGCAAGGTAAAGAAATCCTGGATGGCGTCATAGGGGTCTGCCCAAAAAGGGTGCCTTCGGGCCATTACAACTTCAGGAACAATTGGGTGAAATAGGGCCTTCCCGCCTTGTCCAAAAGGACGCTCACCGTGGTATGGGTATATTCGCCTTCCAGGGCCTTTCTGTGGGAGCTGCTTTCCAGCCAGCCCTCCAGGACCCGTTCGGCAGTGTAATAGTATCTTGCCACATTCTCCGATACGACCTTGGCATTGGAGGCTTCGGCCACTTTTTCTGCCCTGGCGTCAAAATTGTCATGGCTGATGTCATTTTTGGAGATCATGTACTCATTGTGGGCCTCGGCGTATTTGTGAACGGCCGGGAATTCTTCCAAAGGGGCCAGGCCCAGGTCGGCCCTGTGCCGGTTCTCCAATTCGAGGACCCGATCTTCCATGGCGACGGGATCCACTGTGATCTTTTCATTTCCCAACAAGGCCCCGGCATAGAGGTCTTCTTCCTCTTGCGGGCTTTCGGCACTGCAAGCATGCAACACCACGGCCAATGCCATAAGCATAAGGCCTGGATAGATTTTTTTCATTTTCAAATGTGTTCGGGAGCTGTTCAGACTCCCCAGTGTTCTCATCGCTAATCTAATGGCAGGGTACTTTCCGACCATAAAATTTCCACAGAAGGGTTGATTCCATGGATGAACGGCAAAAAGTTCGGCTCACAGGGCGATGGAATGGAGTGGGAATCCCGGTTTTGGGACAGATCCGTTTCTTTTAGATGATCTGATGGATGGGTTCGGTGGTGTTTTCGGGGGCTGCATCCAATTCCTTGAGCACATAGGAAAAGACGAAGCCTCCCAGATCCCGGATCGGGGCATAGAGGATGGAACCTGAAGCGGTCGCCTCGGGATCGACGCCCAAGGGGTCGGAAACCCTTCCGACAAAAACGAGCAGGGCCCCCAGGATCACGGCCACCTTAAGGGCCCCAAAGATGCCCCCGGCCAATTTGTTCAGAAAGCCCAGCAGGGCAAAATTTGCAATCTTGGTGAGGAACCTGCCGCCGAGGTTCACCAAGGTGACGATGATCAATAGGGTGATCAAAAAGGACGCGATCCCTATATAGCGGGGATTCCAGTCCAGAAGTTCCGAAAGCCGGTCCCCCACAAAATAGGAAAAGTGTATGGCCCCGTAGATTCCCGCAATCAGGGCCACTATGGAG
>CALDPL010000383.1 GCA_937911965.1 uncultured Allomuricauda sp.
CTGCCACTTGCTTTTTACACTTCCATTTCTATTCTCATAATCCACCGCCAATATATACACCCCCGGAGTGAGAGGTTGCCAAACCTCAGCCGGGATAAGCAGTGATGTACTTTCCATAGCGTTCTCGGTCTGGTACAACACATTTCCCCATTTACTCAACAACCGGGCAGAACGAATGGCTCTACACCGAGGCGCAAAGAGCGGTAGATCTTCATTGATCCCATCCCCATTGGGGGAAAAAATATTACATAGGGTTCCCGGATCCACACATTGGCTCATGTTGACCTGAATGCTGACCAGGGCCGTATTGTTATCGGCAATCCCATCATTGGGAAAGGATGAGACCAGGTTTGCCCTGTTTTCCAGGGTCCCTCCCGAAACGGCCACGGCGACCAGTTCCAAGGTAACGGTCTGTTCAGGTCCCAGTTCGGCTATGGTCCACTCTCCACTGATTGCATCATAGGTCCCAAGGGAGGGGGTACCCGATACATATTCAAAACCTTCTTCCAATCGATCGCTGACCACAATGTCAAGGACCCGATCCATGGTGGTATTCTCCACGGTGATGGTAAAGCTCACCCGATCTCCCATCATCACCACATCCCTATCGACGACCTTGGTGATTGCAAGATCGATATCCTCGGGGTTGCATTCCGGGGTCAGGAAGGGATCGCAGGGATCCAAGGGATTTGAGGGACCCACGGGTACCGCTGGAGTAGCGGGGTCGTCCACACCCAAGACTTCCTCCCCATCGGTCAGGCCATCCCCATCGGTGTCCGGGTTGGTGGGGTCTGTCCCCAATTCCAATTCCTCGGTGTCCAACAGGCCATCCCCATCGGTGTCGACCATACAGTCACTGACCGAAATGGTGACCTCCACCGAAGTATTGGAACAAGGGGCCTCCGCCCCTGTGGTGGCATATCGGAACACATAGTCTCCTGAAGGCATTCCCTCAAAATCGACCCGGTTCTCACCATCGATGGCCAAACTTCCATTGGAGGGATCCATGACCAGGGTCCAAACCCCCACATCCGCACCGCTCAAGGTGGCATCCAAATCCAGGGCATTTGGTCCACCAAGTCCTACAATATTGCAGGCGACGGTATCGGTCGGCACCCCTGCAGAGGGCGTTTGGTGGACGGTGGCCACCACTTCGAACCGCTCTGCACTGGAACAGCCATTGGCCGTGGCCTCCACATAAAAAGAAGTTGTCTCGGTAAGGTTCCCGGTCTCATAGCTGCTGCCCATACCCAATAGGTTGCCCCCGCTGGGGGCATCGAACCAACGCAACAGTATGGTACTTTCGTCCTCCACTTCGGCCACGGCCTGAAGGGTGACGGAGCCTTCCCCACAAATCGACGCTCCCTGGGTGGATTCGGGTACGACCTCAGGGGTATAGTTCCGCACCAAAAGGACTTCGACCACAGGACTGTGGCATAGGTTTGTCGCATCGTAATAAAAGCCGTAGAACAAGCCCGGTTCAACCACGCGGCTGGTGATATGGGCCGAGGTCTCCAAGGGATTGGAATCCACACTCCAGGTCAAAACGGTCCCCACTGGGGCCGAGATATCGGTCAGGTAATCGTTGAGATCTACATTGATCACATCACAGAATACGTTGGGCTCAGAGGCGTCATAGGGCGGAGCGGAATTGCCCGCATTACAAGGACCCATACAATCCTGTACGGTCACGGTCAAGGTAACGCTCTGATTGGCGCAAGGCGCTACGGCCGTATTGGTGGTATAGGAAAATATATAATTGCCCAAGGGTTGCCCGTTGAATTCGACCCCATTGTCGGCATCTATACCAACGGTATTGCCGATGGGCGCACTGACCAAGGCCCAACTTCCCGAATCTGCCCCTGAGAGCCTATTGTCCAAAACAAGGAAGCTGTCCCCATTCGAACAGACCGAGGCATTGTTTACCGTCCCGGGCACGGGGGAATTGTTTTGAACCAGGGTGACTTCCAGAACAGGGCCGGCACAATCGTTGCCCGCATCATAGAAAAACCCATAATAGGTTCCCGGGGCACTCACAATTCCGGACACCAAATAATCCCCGCTCACCGAAGTATCGGAATTCGTACTCCATCGCAGAACGGTTCCACTGGGAGCGGCCCCAAGTACATATAGATTCAAATTCTGGGTAAACCCACCACAGAATGCGGTTTCCACCCCAACATCCAGGACAGGGGCGGTATTCCCGGCAAAACAACTGCTCTTGATGGAAGTATCGGTGGTAACATTCCCGTCACCATTCACATTGGAAAGAAAGACGGACAGCGTTATGGTACCATCCAAAAGACCGCTGAGGTCAATCCCGGAAATCTGTTGATTCTGTGAGCTTATAGTCCCAGCCCCTGTCACATCGGTGCCACCCCCATCACTGCTAAAGGTATAATCATAGGCCGCACCAAGCTCGGCCCCTGAAAATGTGAAACCCACCGCTGCCATATTGGTTGTGATAATGGGGTCCTGATTTATGGAAACCGTATATCCGGAAGGTACAGCAGTGTTCTTGGTCACTTGATCTCCAACCGCTGTACCGGTACCATTTGCATTGGTAAGGGTGACCGAAAGGTCAATGGTACCATCCTCGAGTCCGGTTAGATTGATCGGTCCGATCTGTTGGTTGACCAAAGTAATCTGGTTACTATCAGAAACATCGGTCCCTCCCCCGTCACTGCTAAAAGTATAATTATAGGTCGCACCGACCTCAGCCCCTGTAATGGTAAAGCTGACAGCATCCATATTGTTTGAATCAATGGATATTTGATCAATTGAGACCGTATAACCATCTGGAACTGAAGTGTTCTTGAGTACGAATGCTGACGTAGGGTTCCCCTCGGTACCCAAAATATTGCTCAAAATTACGGTAAAGGTAATGGTTCCGTCCTCCAGGGTATTTAGCTCCTCCGAAAGGTTCAGGGTTGTAGCGAGTAATGGACCACCACTTCCAGTGATCGGTGTGCCGCCCCCAGAACTTGAAATTGTATAGTCGTAAAGAGACAAGAGTGGAATTCCACTGATTGTAAATCCAATGTCACCTACATTCGTCTGATTGATAATGTCTTCGTTTATAGCCACCGTATACCCATCAGGTGGTACGTCATCCTCACTCTCGATGGTAATGGTCACGGGATCTGTGGATCCGACCGAATATCCTATACCAGGCTCCAAAGTTATTATGACGGTTTCATCTTCTTCGGTAAGGGTATCATTGATGGGTGTGACCAATATCGTAATCTCCTGTTGGCCATTGGCAATTGTCTCACTCCCCGACAGCTCATTATAATCAGTTCCATTTATGGCAGTACCCCCAATTGAATAATTCACAACAATGCCACTTCCCGTATTGTTGACCAAATCAAGGCCAATTGTAAAACTTCCAGAGACAACTCCCAGTTCCACAGCAGTATCTGAAGAACTGGAAATGTTGGCAACCGGCACTTCATCATCCAAATTCTCAACACTAACGGCCTGGGAGGCAAGCCCCGTGAACAGCGAATCGCTCGTGTTGTTCACACTGACCGTGATGTCGTAAGTCTGGGTGCCGTCCAAGACGGTATCGTCCAACCCGACGACCGTAACGGTTTGAGGAATATTATAGTTTAATGGGGTGAAAGTCAATTGGGCCAAATCCACGGTGCCCTCTCCCAAATCCCCCGATACCACATCAAAGATCACATCGGTCATGGGCCCGCTGTCCAATACAACGGTAAAACTGTCCGCGGCCCCGTTCTCGGAGGTCTGGGTATTCCCAGCTGATTGCTCTATGGTGAAACCCGCCACATCGTCACTTTCTATGATTACTGTAGCGGAGTTGTTTACCGGGTCCACTGTATAGGAGGGGTCAGGGACAATGTTGAAAATCACCGTTTCCTGCAATTCCACCAAATCGTCATCAATCGGAACAACTGCCAAGGTAATGGAACCGGAACCTGATATTAATGGCACCTCCACAGCTGTTGAAATTGCCGAATAATCGGTTCCTTCGATAGCAGTACTCGAACCATCCAACTCAAGATTTACCAATAGATCAATTGCCTCTACATCTGCACCCGTGACACTAATAGTGAACTCTCCGTCGACAGAACCATCTTCCATGGCAGAAGTTTGTGTAGCTGTAATGGAAACTGTCTGCCCAAACCCCATTCCCATACCAAAGATTAACAATAAAAGTACTTGGAAACCCTGTTTCCAATACTTGGGGAAGGAGTCAAAAAAGGTGTTTTTTAGGGAGGGGCACATCACCTAATATCGGTTTTCAGTATAGTTCTATATTCTCAAATTTGGGTCGAAGATCTGGGAACTACCAATATTACGAAAAAGCCCCTTAACCGGGTAAGCAATCTGTTTAAATCAATCTTTAATCGGATGAACTGTTTTGAGCCTTCCCTAGATGGCGGCCGATGCCGTTTCCACCTCGGGACTTATCTTTTTCACCAAGCCTTGGAGAACCTTGCCGGGGCCTACTTCCACAAAGGACTTTGCCCCGTCCCTCACCATTTGCTGGACACTCTGTGTCCATTTGACCGGAGCGGTCAACTGCAGGATGAGGTTCTTTTTGATCTTATCGGGATCCGATACGGCCTGGGCCCCCACATTCTGGTATATGGGACAGCTCGGTACATGAAAGCGCGTGGTCTCAATGGCAGCCGCGAGTTCCTCCCGGGCAGGTTCCATCAAAGGGGAATGGAAAGCCCCTCCAACGGGCAACAACAAAGCCCGCTTTGCCCCGGCCTCCTTCATTTTTTCGCAGGCCAGGTTCACGGCATCCACCTCTCCGGAAATCACCAATTGTCCCGGACAGTTGTAGTTGGCCGGCACCACGACCCCTTTTGCTTTTTCACACAGTTCCTCCACAAGTCCATCTTCCAACCCAAGAATGGCAGCCATGGTCCCGGGTTTGAGCTCACAGGCCTTTTGCATGGCCAGTGCCCTTTGGGACACCAGTCTGAGCCCGTCCTCAAAATCCAGGCAGCCGTTGGCCACCAAGGCGGAAAATTCCCCAAGGGAATGTCCGGCCACCATATCGGGCCTGAATTCCCCTCCCAGGACCTTTCCCAAGATCACGGAATGCAGAAAGATGGCAGGTTGGGTGACCTTGGTCTGTTTCAGATCTTCGGGACTTCCCCCGAACATGATATCGGTTATGGAAAATCCCAAAATATCATTGGCGGTTTCAAATAGGTCCCTGGCCAAGGAATGATTCTGGTGGAGTTCCTGCCCCATACCGACAAACTGGGCCCCCTGTCCTGGAAAAACATATGCCTTCATACTGCGTTCATTATTCATTAAAGTTGGTCAAAAATAGGGATATTTTGGTTTTTGGGAAGTTGTCGGGAACATAATGCCGCGATAATGGATGTGCTCCTTGACCTATCTATTCCTTGAACCAGCCCGAATAGGTCACATAATTGTTGGCGATCCGGTCTATTTCCCCCTCGCTGAGTTCGGGACTGATGTCCTTGATCTTTTTGGCCGGCATGCCCGCATAGATGCTGTTGGCCTCGACTTGGGTCCCCTTGGTGAGGACGGCCCCTGCCGCAATGATCGAATTGCTGCCCACCACGCAATCGTCCATGACGATGCTCCCCATGCCCACCAACACATTGTCCTTTATGGTACAGCCGTGGACTATGGCATTGTGCCCAATGGAAACATTGTTGCCGATCTCGGTTGGGGACTTTTGATAGGTGCAATGGATCACGGCCCCGTCCTGTACGTTCACCTTGTTCCCCATTTTGATATAGTGCACATCCCCTCTAACCACGGCATTGAACCATACCGAGCATTGGTCCCCCATGCTTACCTCCCCAACTACGGTCGCATTCTCCGCGATATAACAGTCTTCTCCAAATTGCGGGGTCTTCCCCCTGACGGATTTGATCAACATCTCTTTGATTTTTCATCGAAAATAAGCCAAAAGCTCGGCTTTTTTGGATGCCGATACGGAAAGTTCCTTCCCGTTGGACAAAACCACACTTCCCCCCTTGCCCCTTTTATAGCGGACCACCTCCCCCACGTTCACCAAATAGGATTTGTGTATCCGGGCAAAGGGGTGGGCCGCAAGGACCTGTTCAAAATATTTCAGGGTCTTGCTCACCACGATCTTCTTGTGCAATAGATGGATTTCCGTGTAATTGTCATCCGCTGCACAATAGAGGATATCGCCAACCTCCAGGACCTGGAACCCGTCCTGTTGGGGCAGG
>CALDPL010000384.1 GCA_937911965.1 uncultured Allomuricauda sp.
ATTCCAGTTACGTCTTTCAAAGCATTTTCCGTTAACTCTATTAGCATACAATTTTCATCAGGAACATCAAATGGCAATTTTATTCCATATTTTTTTGTCATTTCGTAACCAAATTTTGGATAATATTTTTCGTGCCCGAGCAATACAATGGATCGATATCCCAAATCCCTTGCTTTTTTATGGGCCTCTTGTATCAGGATGCCTCCTATTCCTTTGTCCTGGTATTCCGGGAGCACGGAAACCGGGGCAAGGGCCAATGAATCATATTCGTCCGGTCCGTTCTTTATTTTCAGTTTGGTGAGCAAAATATGCCCAACTATTGTATTGTCGATTTCAGCCACTATTGACAGTTCAGGTACAAATGCGGTCGATTTTCTCAGCCTTTGGACCAGGAAATGCTCTAGATGATCGCTAAATTCCAATTTTTCAAATGCTTTCTCGATCAAGCCAAACACGGCATGGTGGTCCGACTCATTCTCTTGTCGTATAATGATTTCCATCAATTCGGAATTCTTTGTTATGTTTATTTTTTCCATGGGTAATGCCAAGATTTGGTGATTCCGGTTCAACATTGACCTGGCCATCCTTCGATTGCACGCCACCCTCCCCTTTGGATTGGGGGTCGATTCTCATTTCCTAGGTCAGTGTCCATTGGCATCGGTACTATTTAGTGGTCTTGCCGCCCATGGCGGTAAACACACTGTCAACGGGTTCCCAAAGCTCGATCTTGTTTCCTTCCGCGTCCATGTTGTGTACAAATTTCCCATAGTCATAGGTTTCAATGCTGTCAAGAATGGTCACACCGCTCTTTTTGAATTTGCTCACTAGACCTTCAATGTTCTGGACCCGATAGTTTATCATGAATTCCTTTTTTGAAGGGGAAAAATATTCGCTGCCCTGTTTGAAAGGGCTCCACTGCAAATAATTTATCTCATCCGGTCTGTTGGCATTTCTAAATTCAAAACTTGAGCCCCATTGGTTCACCTCCAGTCCCAAATGTTTTGAATACCATTCCTTTAACTTTTCAGGGTTTTCGGAGAAAAAGAAAATTCCCCCAATTCCAGTTACTTTGGGTGTTGTATCCTTTTGCGAAAGTGATTCGTCCCCCTGTTCTTTTTGTTCAGCCATGTTTTTCTATTTTGAGGTTAGGTCGTAAAATCTTTTAATCGGTTGAGAGCCCACCATAGGTGATTTATTAAATATTTGTGTCCTCCGAATTTTTCACAAAAGGATGGAGCTTGGCCCCAGATAGTGTTTCCAACATTTGGAATGATTTTTTAATCGATGTTCCCCTATGCTGGGGTTGGCGGTTTCCCTTTCCGGAAAAATCCAAATGTACTCCAAGAGTGGCTTGTCCTTTTGATGGTACGTGGATTGTCGTTCCCCTGTTGTCCGATTTTGTTCAACCGGCATTATCGTAGGCGCTTTTAATCCAATTCATGACTTCGTTGTCAATTTCGCCAATGCCGGAAATTTTAATTTTATGGGAGCACATTGAATTCGGTTTTTCCGTTTCCAATTTCCCGGTCGGTTCCTGTCCTTTCAGGTTGATGCCAATTTCAAATCTAGTTTTGGTCGCGGGTTGCAATGTGGCGAACTGTTTCTTTCTGCGCAGGCTCACATAGGCTTTTTTGGGTGCAATTTCAATGTCGTTTCCAAATGCCCGAATGTCCGCAATAAGTTTGTCATAGATTGCTTTAAGGTTTTCTTTCCCCTTGTATTGAACCTCAATCATATCATCGGCGTTCTCAGCTGAACCGTCACCAGGGCCTTTTGACTTATGTGCAACCAGGTTGGCATAACCGTGGGTAAGTCCATGGTTGTCCTTGAGAAACTTGATGATTTCTCCGTGGTTGGCGAAATTTTCTTTTTTGACAATGGCTATCCATTGTTCCAAGGTTTTACCTGTATTCTTGTACAGGTTTTCAATCATTGTTCGGGTCGCGTTGTCCATATCGTTTCTATTTGCAAGATCGTCCGTAAAACGGCCGCCATTGTGTGTTCCTCGTTTATTTTTTTGGACGGGGCCATGTCGATGCCGGCAGTGGACCGGGTTCAAAGTTCAATAAGGTAGGTCCGAATCGATTTTAAGAGCGTTCCTTTGAAACCCTTGAACACATACACCTTGGAAAAGGCGAATTCCAAATCATCTTCTGTAACCACACTTCCAGTTGCGGAAGCTTCGTTTCCATGGGTTATAATGGTGTCGATGACAAGTTTTTTCACATCCCACAATGGGCTTTCCACTATTCCCTTTTCAAAATCTTCCTTATTGGAAATCACCTGCTTTCCGACCAATTCCCATTGGATCGTATCCATGGCGTTGTTTGCCACAAAGTTCAAGTCTCCATTGGCAATTGCAATGTGAAATTGTTTTAGAAATTCCTTTCTTGGGGCATTCCCACAATCCGTTTCCACTGTGATCTTTGCCATATTTTCTCAATTTAATACGTTTCCAAGGAAATTTAAATGTCAGCCTTTTATTCTTTTGATTTCCCTTTAATGCGCTGGTCATGTGAACTTGAAGGGTCGATATGTTCTTCCGAATATGTAAATACGGTTTGAAAAGACGGACATAGATTTTAATTCTGCATCGTGCAAGGGGTGGAAAGCGAATAGGAGGGAAACCTGAAAGACAAACGGTAAAAAACGTGAACCCGTTTCCGGGTCCTTATCCACTTGCCAAGCCTTTTCATTCTTTCAGCTCCTCCAAGGCCTTATCCAGCTCAGTTACCAAATGGCGCTCATTGTTCAAAAAATCGTTGGTCAGCATTTCCAATATTCCCACAACATCCAATACTGTGGTTTGAGCATCCATCGAGATGACCTTTTGGGTGAGCATGTTTCCAAATTCAGAATAGTTGTTCAACTGTCGATAAACCGATGAGATTTGCTTTACGTCATTAATATCCATACTGTGAAATACTCCTCCGATTTTGGCACTTTCAAATGCCACATCCTCTATTTTAAAAATTCCCAATCCGTTCCAACCGGGAATTTGCTCCTGTCGAAATCTGTTGTTGGTAAAATAGGAAGAAAAAACAATTTCTTCCGGAAGATTGGTTCTCAGGCTGTCAAAGCCCTTTTTAAGTTTTTCGTGATATTGAACGGCATACGCCATGTTTTGTCTGTTCGTTTCCAATTCGGCAATTATGAATGCCCTTGAGTTAAATGTATTCTCTTTGACTTTGTTTTTGGCTTTACCCTCACTGACCATTATTCCCAGAAAAACTCCAAAAGCCACTATTAGGAGTTCAACCAAATACTTACCAATAGACTTCTTAATTCCTTGTCCCATTCTACTCATGGATTCAAAAATGGATTTGTTTTATAATGACCGGCAATTCTCGGGCATTGGACTGCTTTGGAAAAAAGGATACGGTTCCCTTTTGGTTTGCCCGCAGCCTACTTTATATCGGCGCTGGGGACAGCAATTTTAATCCAATCTTTCAAATGTCAGAGAATCGCCCAAAATCGAACCGTAAAAATTTCCGATCTTCAAGCTGTTGCCCATTATTTCGAAATAATAATCATTAAAGTTCGAATCACTGGACAACATCCACTTTAACGATATTCTTTTTTCAACAAGTTTGTATTGGTAGGGGCCGGATTTATATTTGGGCGACCCATCCGTGGTTTCTTTCCCCCTGTTCAAATTCATGATCTCCATATGGTCCAGGGATTCAAAGGACAATGTATCCATACCGATTTCCGTTTCGATCCATTTTCCTTTTAATTGGGATGAACACAAAACCCCCGGGTTGTCTTTGGAACAGGCAAAAGGGACAAGTAAGAACAAAATAAGTCCGTATTTCATGGTTTTAACAGTAACCTTTCCCCAAAACGGGAGCATGAACAACGCGATTGACCTAAGATAACCGAATATTTTTTTCATTTGAAATTTTGAAAAAAATTAATTTTCGTCGAGAGATTTCATCGGTGTTTTCCCATTCAAAACAATTATGGGCTATCGTTCTTAAAATTGATTCCTGATTTTCCATTGTTGACAGGGCTTAGGCCATTACGGACTTTGAATTGGAGTGGACCCTGGGTTCCTGAATATATTGGCCAAAAGTGCCGTTCTCCATGAAATGGGTGGCAATCCAGGGTTCCGCCCTATGGGCCATGGGAAGCGATTTGACGAATTTCATTGACTGATCTGGTGGAGTGAAAAGTCCAAAGGGGCGGAGCAAAAAGCTATCTCAATCCAGCTTTTTGCCCGCCCCCTTGGCACACCCTGACCCATGCGATCAGTTCAACATCAAAAGCTCATTGCATTTGATTTCGGTGATATAGCGTTTCTCCCCTTCGGCATTCTCGTAGGAACGGTTGACCAATTTTCCCTCGATCATGACCGCTTTGCCCTTGGTCAGGTAATTTTCGACGATTTCCGCGGTCTTGCCCCAGGCCACAATATTGTGCCATTGGGTGTCCGTTACTTTTTCGCCTTCCGCATTCTTGTAGTTCTCGTTGGTGGCCAGGGAGAATTTGGCCAGCTTGCTGCCATTTTCCGTGTTGATGATTTCAGGGTCGCCCCCCAGGTTTCCAATCAACTGTACTTTGTTTCTAAGTGCGTTCATAATGTAATAATTTAAGTGTTGAACAGTTAATGCAATCGAACCACCTTGGTCCGACAGAACGAACTTAGAGTAGGGAGAAAAAGGAAATTGGTCTTAAAACATTTGCTTTCGTTTGTAAACGTATGTAAGTATTTATAATCATTTAAACATTGGCACCCCTGCTGTTTCCCTATGGATTCACATGTCCTGTTTGGGATGAAAAAACTATTTTTGAACTCAAATCACATCCTATGGAACCTTGGCTATCGGCCATCAAACTGGAAGGGGAACGGGTCAAATTGCTGCCCCTTCAAAAGTCCCATAAAGTGGATCTCGCCTTTGCCGCCTCCGATGGGAACCTCTGGAAACTCTGGTATACCTCCGTGCCCACTCCCGCGGCCATGGATTCCTATCTGGATACGGCCCTTGCCGAGAGGGAGGCAGGAGTATCCCTTCCCTTTGCCGTGATCGATAAACAAACCGATACCTTGGTGGGCTGTACCCGTTACATGAATGTGGAGGCCGCCCACAAAAGGTTGGAGATCGGGTCCACTTGGTATGCCAAAAGGGTACAGCGGACCGGCCTGAACACCGAATGCAAATACCTGTTGCTCAAACACGCCTTTGAGACCCTGGGCTGTATTGCCGTGGAGTTTCGGACCCACTTCCACAATCGTCCGTCCCGTGAGGCCATCCTTCGTCTGGGGGCCAAACAGGATGGCATTCTAAGAAACCATAGGATCGATTCCCACGGGAATCTTAGGGATACCGTGGTCTTTTCGATTCTCGATTCTGAGTGGAGGACGGTTCGCAGCGGTCTGGAATTTCGGTTGGGACTGGGAAGTTTCCGTTGAGCTTCTGTCTATTCAAAGGTTCCACCCGCCCTTAAAAGCCGCGCAAAGTTATAAGCGGCCAATTCCAAATTTCCTTGGCTGTTTGCCTTGGCGTGCTCCAGGTCCCCAACTTGGTTGAGGATGGAGACGGCATAGGCCAGGCCCAGTCGATTTATTTCCGCAATGGAAAGTACGATGCTGCCACAGAAGGCTGCCACTGGGATTCCTTTTTTACGGGCCTCCCGTAGTACCCCCTGCAGGGTTTTTCCAGAAAGGGTCTGCTTGTCCAATTGTCCCTCCCCGGTGATCACCCATTGGGCCCCTTCCAAGACCTGATCGAATTTGCACAGTTCCATGACGAGTTCCGTCCCCGGGACCAATTCGGCCTTCAGCAGGGCCAAGGCCCCGCCGGCCACACCTCCCGCCGCCCCGCTTCCGGAATACTTTTGAAGGTCGATCCCGAACTGTTTTTGTATCAGTCCTGCAAAATGTTCCATGCCCCGTTCCAAGAGTTCCACCTCCTGGGGGCCCGCACCTTTTTGTGCGGCGTAGGTCCTGGCGGTTCCCGAGGGTCCGTAAAAGGGATTGGTGACGTCACAGGCCACTTGGATCTTTGTGGTTCGCAATCCTCGATGGAGTCCATCCGTTTCAATCTTGGCGACCTGGGACAAGTTTCTTCCCATGGGTTCCAGGGGGGTTCCCAAAGGGTCCAAAAAACGGCATCCAAGGGCCGCGGCCATTCCCATGCCCCCGTCATTGGTGGCAGTTCCCCCCAAGCCCAGCACAATTTTCCGTACCCCCTTGTCCAAGGCGTCCACGAGCAGCAGTCCGGTGCCATAGCTGCTGCTTTCCATACAATTGAGTTCCCCGACCTGGAGCAGTTTGTGGCCGGAGGCCCTGGCCATTTCAATATAGGCCGTCCCTCCGTCGTCGGACAATAGATAGTGGGCTTCGATCTCCCGATGTAGGGGGTCCCTTGTCCTTAGCCCTACAAAGTGGGTCGCCAGACATCCATGGATCACATCCAGGGTTCCGTCCCCTCCATCGGCCAAGGGTCTTTTGATTATCGTTGCCCTGGGAAATATTTTTCGAATGCCCTTCTCCACGATCTCGCAGAACTCCGGTCCACTCAGGGAGCCCTTGTACTTGTCCGGTGCCAGAATGAATTTCATGCTTAAATATACTCAACTATTCGGCCCTCTTGCCCCATTTTTTGACAAGATGGTCCATTGATTTTAAAACGGCACAGGTTTTGCAACTCGGGTCGAAGTATTTACCTTTAAAAAAAATAAACTATGAAAAAAGGAATGATCGCCCTTGTGGGCCTATTGATGTCAACGGCTGTCTTTGCACAGACCAAGAGCTTTTTGGACGTCCCCTATCTGGAAACCTCTTCCCAGGTGGATACCCTGGTGACCCCGGACAAAATCTATCTCAGCATTCTGATCCAGGAGAAGGATTCCAAGGGACGGGTGTCCGTGGAGGAGCAGGAAAACAAAATGGCACAAAGGTTCAAGGCCCTGGGAATCGATATCGAAAAACAATTGACGATTCTGGACATCAGCAGCAATTTCAAAAAATATTTCCTTAGGGAAAAGGAGGTCCTCAAGAGCAAACAGTATTCCTTGGTGGTATATTCGGGGAAACAGGCCGGGGATGTTATGGTGGCCTTGGAGCAATTGGACATCGCCAATGCTTCCCTGGAGCGGACAGAATACACCAAAATGGATGAACTGGAACTGATCCTGAAGACCCGGGCGGTCAAAAAGGCCAAGAGAAAGGCCCTGGCCCTGACCCAGCCCTTGGGACAAAAACTGGGACCCGCCATCCATATCGTGGACAATTCACAACCCTATTACCCCCGGTACAACCAGGCCGTGCGCATGGAGATGAAGACCATGGCCGCCGACAGTGCCCCACAACCGCTGGACATCGATTTTGAAAAGATCAAGGTGGAATCCATGGTCAATGTGAAGTTTGCACTGGCCGATTGAACCCAAACAACGATCGCATGAAACTTTTTTTGGTTTTCTTTATTTTGGGCCTTGGCTTGGGTTCGGCCCAGTACACCCTTCAGTTGCCCGAAGGGGAAAGTTCCCCTCCCGCACGCCTGGAGGATGTCGCATGGATCCAGGGACATTGGCGGGGCGAGGCCTTTGGGGGCACAGCGGAAGAAATCTGGGATCCCCCTTTGGGGGGCTCCATGATGTTTGTGTTCAAACTGGCCAAGGAAGGGGAGGTCACCTTCTATGAGGTGGGCCACATCCTAAAGGTGGGCCCAAGCATCTTGATGCAATTGAAGCACTTTGATGGCAACCTCAGGGGTTGGGAACAACGGGACCAAACCGTGGATTTTAGACTGGTGCGTCTCGAAAGGGACAAGGTCTATTTTGAGGGAATGACCATGGAACGGGTCGGCAGGGACCGAATGAACGTCTACGTGCTGATCGAGGAGGAAGGAAATTCCGAGGAGGTCCTCTTTTCCTATACCCGGGTACCCTAGGGACATTCTTGCCCAAAAATCCTATCTTGGGGGAATCTTTTTGATTCCGAACCATGACAACACCCTATATCCATGACCGGGAATTTATCCGGGAGGACTTTGGAAAAAGCCCCTTGCCCAAGGCGGAGTACGGCAACTGTACTTTCCGTCAATGCAATTTTGCCAATTCCTTTTTGGACAATCAAAACTTTGTGGAATGTGTTTTTGAAGACTGTGATCTGAGCCATGCCAATATAAGTCACAGTGGCTTCAACGAAGTTTTTTTCAAGGACTGCAAAATGCTGGCCCTTGATTTTGAGAAGTGCGACCTGCTCTTGTTCAAAATCGATTTTGAAAATTGCAGGTTGGACTATTCCTCCTTCCAGGGGATGGTGTTGAAAGGCACTTCCTTTGCCGAATGCAGCTTGACCCAGGTGGATTTCTCCGGCAGCGACCTCAGCAGGGCTTCCTTTTCAGGGGCCGATTTGCAAAATGCCCTTTTTGAAGGGACCAAATTGGATGGGGCCGATTTTGTGACCGCTTTCAATTTTGACATTGACCCTTCCCTCAATTCCTTGAAAAAGTGCAAGTTTGCATTGCAAGGTTTGCCCGGTTTGTTGAAAAAACACGAACTTGTAATTTCATAAACCGATCCCATGGCCGATAGGAGCTGTTTGGAATGTGCAACAAAACTGTTGGGGAGGGTGGACCAGAAGTTCTGCTGTGACCACTGCCGCAATGCCTATAACAACCGATTGAACCGGGACAGCAGGAACCTGCTGCGGAACATCAACAACAAATTGCGAAAGAATTACCGGATCCTGGAAAGCTTTCCCCTTAAGGATGGAAAGACCAGGACCACCAAGATGCGGTTGCTCGACAAGGGTTTTGACTTTGAATATATCACCAACCTCTATACCACAAAAAAAGGCAGCACCTACTTCTTTGTGTACGATTTGGGATATCTTCCCCTGGACAACGATTACTATATGATCGTCAAGCGGGAATGAGCCTACAATCTTGGGATTATTTCCAGTTATGGGAGGTCAGCTTCAAAAAAGCGATCACAATGTCCTTTCTACTGATCTGTCCCACCAGGATATCCTTTTTCATCACCGGCAACCTGCGCCTGTGGTGGCTGTCGAAGACCCCTGCGGCATCAAATATGCTCATGTCGTGGGGAATGGTCTCCACATTCTTGGTCATAAAGCGCTCCACGCTCTTGTCCAGGATGGGCTGGTTGAAGTAACGGCTCTCCGAGATCTGCTTCATACAGTCCGCCTCGGATACGATTCCGACCAAAAAGCCATTTCTGTCCACCACGGGCCCCCCTGAGATATGATGTTTCGCGAATGTCTCCATGACCTCCAAAATGGATTGCTCGGGTGAAAAGGTGATCAATTTT
>CALDPL010000385.1 GCA_937911965.1 uncultured Allomuricauda sp.
GCCCCTGTGGAGAGTTCGGTTTCGTTTTTGATCCGCTTGCTGGCCTGGATCACCGCATTGCAGAGGCGTTCCAGAAAAGGGGTGGCCATCCCGTGTTTTCTGGCCCTGTGGAACCCCTGTTTGATCTGGCTTATGATTTCGAAGTCCCCCAGGATCTGACTGTCCAGGCCGGTGCCCACCCGGAACAAATGGGAAATGGCATCCTGGTTCTTATAGACATAGCCCACTTGTTGGAAGTCCTCCACGGTGCCCTGGGTTTGGCCACAGAGCAATTTTATCAATTGGTAGGGATGCTGGGCAAACCCATAGAGTTCGGTCCTGTTACAGGTGGAGATGGCCAAGAGCCCATCAACGCCCTCTTCCTTGGCCCGGACCATGATCTGGTCGATGGCCGGCACATCCAGACTGAATTTTCCCCTGACCTCCGCATCCGCCTTTTTGTAACTCAGCCCCAGGGCATAAAATGAATTGTGTCTTGAAATATGATAGTCCCGCATAAAGGAATGATTCAACGCACAAAAATACGGGGGATAAAGTTCAATAAATAACGCTGGAGGAACTCGGTCTCGACTCTTGGGATTATTTTGCCCAAAAAAAACACAAAACGGGCCGTAGATATTGATATTATTGATAAATTTGAACATTGTCAAATCAATTTAGAGTCATTCTAAATTAAAAACAACCCCGAATGGAGCCCCATGTCTCTCTTGAAAGTATCGCCAAAGGTTCTTTTGATGAAACTTTGGTCGAACCCGGATTTTACATCCTTAAAATCCAGAATGACGATCCGGAACCCCGTTTGATGGAACGGGAAATCGACAGTTCCCACATACAGTTCCATTTTTGCCTGAAGGGAAGGTCCCGTTTCATTTTCAATCAGGGAAATTATCATTTGGAGGTCAATGAGGAAAACTCCCTATTGCTGTACAATACCCAACGGGACCTCCCCTTGAACCTGCTGGTGTCCCCCAACTCCTGGCTGCTGTCCGTGGTAATGACCATACGGAAATTCCACGCCCTGTTTTCCGAGGAGGCGGACTATATTCCCTTTTTGAGCGAGGACAACAGGGAAAAGAAATACTATTCCCAGGAAATGGTGTCCCCCGCCATTGCCGTGGTATTGAGCCAACTGATGAATTACAACCTGCACCCCTCCATAAAAAAACTCTACCTCAAGGGGAAGATCTTTGAATTGATTTCCCTCTACTTCAACAAGATCGGCGATGCCGATCTGGAACAGTGCCCCTATTTGGCCGACGAGGACAATGTGAAGCGGATCAAGATGGCCAAGGAGATCATCATTTCCAGGATGGCGGAACCCCCGACCCTACCGGAGCTTTCCCAGGAGATCGGCCTGGGCCTAAAAAAACTCAAGGAAGGGTTCAAACAGATCTATGGGGACTCGGTCTACGGTTTTTTGTTCGATTACAAAATGGAGTACGCCCGCAAAATGTTGGAATCCGGAAAGCACAATGTCAATGAGGTCGGCCTGAAGGTCGGCTATAGCACCTCCAGCCATTTTATCTCCTCCTTTAAGAAGAAGTATGGCACAACCCCCAAAAAATACGTAACTTCCATGGTCTAAAACACGCTTATGAAATCTCTCTTCACCCTATTCTTGTCCCTTTCCCTCTGTTTCCCTTCCTGTGCCCAGGACAAACCCAAGGAGGCAGGGACCAAGATGCCCGAATTGGTATTGGTGTTCACCAAAACGGATGGGTACCGGCACAAGTCCATTGAAAAGGGCATGGAGGTCCTTCGGGAAATGGGGCGGGAAAACGGCTTTATCCCCCTGCAGACCGAGAGCGGGGAGGATTTTAATCCCGACAATCTGGCAAATTATAAGGCAGTCGTCTTTCTCAACACCACGGAGGATGTGCTCAACGGGCAACAGCAAAGGGCCTTTGAGGGCTACATCAAAAACGGCGGCAGTTATATGGGGATCCATGCCGCCTCGGATACGGAATTTGACTGGCCTTGGTACGGCCGTTTGGTCGGGGGTTATTTTGTGGACCACCCCGCCATACAACAGGCGGACATTCGGCTTGTGGATGCGGACCATCCCGCCACGGCCCACCTGCCCCAAGTTTGGACCCGTACCGACGAGTGGTATAATTTCAAGGAACTCAACCCCCAGGTCAATGTGCTGCTCAATTTGGAGGAATCCAGCTACCAGGGGGGCAGCAATGGGGAAAACCATCCCATCGCCTGGTACCATGAGTTCGAGGGGGGAAGGGCCTTCTATACCGGTTTGGGACATACCGAGGAATCCTATGACGAGCCCGCCTTTAGAAAACATCTGTTGGGAGGGCTGGAGTGGTGCCTAAGGCGAAAGTAGGGGCCGGGCCACGACGATCCCGATATTGCCCTTGATGTGTTTGAGGTAGTCCACAAGCGGCTCCCGGGTGATTTCCACCGCTCCATTGGAACTGGAGGCGTGCAAAAGGTGTATCCTGCCGTCCTCCAATTTGATGGCCAATCCGGTATGGGTCACGTCCAATCCCTTGACGGAGGTCGCCAGGGCGATGATGTCCCCGGAGCGGATCAAATGCTCCCGTTCCCCGATCTGTCCTTGGGGCAGATAGCAAAGGGGCTGTTGGGCCAGTTCCGCTTCCACCTCCAGCATGGCCCCATAGTTTTCGTCCGAGGCCAAAAAGGGATAGAGCTCCCGATGGGTCCCCATAAAATCTAGCGGCTTTATCAGTTCCGTCCCCCCGAGTTCCGCACTGATGTCCCGGACCAATCCCTTGGCCTGGTTGTTTCGGATCCAGTCCGTAAAATAATGCAGCCGGGAGGGATAGCCTAGGAGTTCCCCGTCCCGGTACCGAATGGTCTTCAAATGGTCCGTAAAATCTTCATAAGCGGACTCCCCGTTTTTGATCAACAGTCCAAAGGCCAGGACGTTCTCGACGAAGGTGGTGCAGTCCAGCCCCCTTAGGTTGACCACCAAAATTTCCTCAGGGCCGATTTCCAGGGTCTTCTCCACATAGGGGGTCCCCAGGAAGCTCTTTCCGAGCTGGACCAGGCTGTCCCCAAGGTCCCGGCCCTGCATTTTTTGCAGTACGGCCACCTTGGCCCCAAAAAGTTCCCGGTCCTCTAGGGAATCACCGGTCTGTTGGGCAATTGACAGCTTTCCAAAAACCAAAAGGAGCAAAAAGATCTTGGTGTTCATATCCCCGCAAAAGTAGGAAGAAAAAATGATGGGGCACAAGAGCGGTGATAGAGACTCCCTATGGACCCATCAAAAAGTAATTCGGGCCCGGAGGCTGAATTCACAACATAGTTGTATTTTTGCAGCATAAAACAGAGACGTGCAAAAAGGAGTGTTATTTGTCAATCTGGGCTCCCCGGAAAGCCCTACAGCAAAGGATGTCAAGCCCTATTTGGATGAATTTTTGATGGACGAGAGGGTGATGGACGTGAACCTGTTGCTGAGAAATTTTATCGTACGGGGCATAATTTTGAACACCAGGCCCAAGAAATCGGCCCAGGCCTATGGGAAAATCTGGTGGGAGGAGGGCTCCCCCTTGGTGGTCATTTCCGAACGCTTTGTGGAGAAGGTCAAAAAACTGACCGATCTGCCCGTGGCCCTGGGGATGCGCTACGGTTCTATGAGCATCAAAAAATCCCTGGGCGAGTTGAAGGACCAGGGGGTCGATCAGGTGTTCCTGGTACCGCTCTATCCCCACTATGCCATGTCCTCCTATGAGACCGTGGTGGTCAAGGCCATGGAAGAACGGGACGCGAATTTTCCCGAGATGAAGATCACCACCCTCCCGGCCTTTTTCAGCAATGACGACTATATCGAGATCCTCTCCCGCAGCATTGCCGAGGGCCTGGGGGATTTCAAATACGACCACATCCTGTTCTCCTATCACGGGATCCCGGAACGGCAGATCAAGAAATCGGACCCCACCAAGTCCCATTGCAAGATCGATGGGGAATGTTGCCGGACCAATTCAGTGGCCCACCACACCTGCTACAGGCACCAATGCCTGGACACCACCGAGCGGGTGGCAAAGCATTTGGGCCTGGACCCCCGAAAGTACAGCAATTCCTTTCAGTCCAGGCTGTTGAACGATCCTTGGCTGCAACCCTTCACCGATAAGGAATTCGAACGTCTGGCCCAGGCCGGGGTTCGAAAACTGGCCGTGGTCACCCCGGCCTTTGTCAGTGATTGCCTGGAGACCCTGGAGGAAATCGCCATGGAGGGGAAGGAGCAGTTCCGCAGTGCAGGGGGGGAGGATTACATCCACATTCCCTGCCTCAACGATCGGGACGATTGGGCGGGCCTGATGGCCAAATGGATCGGGGAGTGGGAGCAAATGGAGGTTTTGCCCGCCTATAATGTCCAATAGCCCACAGGCCCCAAAGGTTCCACCATGGACATGAAAAGTACCGAGGAGCTCGGAAAACGGCCCATTGGGACCTTATTGATCAAACAGGCCGTACCTGCATCCATTGGGATTTTGGTAATGTCCCTAAACGTTCTGGTGGATACAATTTTTGTGGGAAACTGGATCGGGTCCATTGCCATCGCCGCCATAAATGTGGTTTTGCCCATTTCGTTTTTTATCGCAGCCTTGGGGATGGCCATAGGCATAGGG
>CALDPL010000386.1 GCA_937911965.1 uncultured Allomuricauda sp.
CGGCCACGTCCCCGTACGCCAGCGACTCGGCGGTCGCCGCCAGCCGGTCCCGCAGCCCGCCCTCCCACAGCGACCGCGGCAGGTACGCGCGGGAGGCGGCCGAACACTTCTGCCCCTGGTACTCAAAGGCGCCCCGGGTGATGGCCGTTGCCACCTGCTCGGGTTTTGCCGTGGGGTGGGCCAGGATAAAGTCCTTTCCACCGGTCTCTCCCACGATCCTGGGATAGGTCTTGTAGTTCCCGATATTGTTCCCGATCTGTTTCCAAAGGGATTGGAAGACCTGGGTCGATCCGGTAAAGTGGATCCCCGCGAAGTCCGGGCTGGCCAAAAGGGTGTCGGAAATCATCCCGGGATCTCCGTAGAGCACGTTGATCACCCCGTCGGGCAGGCCGGCCTCCTTGAAGACGTCCACGATCACCTTAGCGGAATAGATCTGGCTGTTGCTTGGCTTCCAGATCACCACATTGCCCATCAAGGCCGCACTTGCGGGAAGGTTTCCGGCAATGGCGGTGAAGTTGAAGGGGGTGATGGCGTATACAAACCCTTCCAAGGGCCTGTATTCCACGCGGTTCCATACACCTTCCGAGGATTCTGGCTGTTCGCTGTAGATCTGGGCCATATATTCCACATTGAACCTCAAAAAGTCGATCAGTTCACAGGCGGAATCGATCTCGGCCTGATAGATGGTCTTGGATTGGATGAGCATGGTGGCGGCGTTCATTTTGGCCCGGTAGGGTCCGGCGATGAGTTCGGCGGCCTTTAAAAAGATGGCGGCCCGCTGCTCCCAATGGAGGGCGGCCCAGGCCGTTCTTGCTTCAAGGGCGGTCGATATGGCCTGCTCCACGTGCTTCTTTTCGGCCAGGTGGTAGTGCCCCACGATGTGATTGTGGTCGTGTGGCGGGGACATCGGCTTGGTATTCCCGGTGCGTATTTCCTCTTTTCCGATATAGAGGGGAACCTCAAGGGTGCCTTTGTAATAGGCATCGTACTGTTTTAAAACCGCTTCCCGCTCCGGGCTTCCCGGGGCGTAGCTTTTTACCGCTTCATTGATCGCGGTAGGAACTTGAAAAAATCCTTTTCCCATTGTTGCTTTTACTTTTAATTGGACTTATTTATTACACAGTCCGCAAAGTTAGTAAAAGCGATATCGATAGAGAAGGGATCCGTAAACTAGTTTATGGCAAAGGGGGCCGCGAACTTGAAGCCCGGGATCTCCACATCGAAATGTTCGTTCCCCGAGAGGTTCACCATATGGTAATGGCCCCGCATGGCACCTATGGGGGAGGCCAGCAGGCAACCGGAGCTGTAGGTGTGGGATTTTCCAGGGGCGATCACCGGTTTTCTTCCGATGACCCCTTCCCCGTCAATGGCCTCCATTTCCTTGAGGGCGTCAAAAACGTCCCAGTGCCTGGCGGTGAGCTGTACCGTGTCTTTTCCCAGGTTTTCTATTGAAATGGTGTAGCCAAAGGCGTAGTGCATCCTGTAATTCTTGAAAAAGGTGCCCTCGAAACTGGTCTGCACCGTCACCTTTATCCCGTTTGTCACTTTGGTCACTGGACTTGTCATAGGCTAATTATAAATAAAAATACTTCCTGTAAAGGAAATTATCAACACAAAGAGGGCCAAAATAAAAAAGACCGTATTGAGAAACAAAAACTTGCATATGGTCTTGAACCTTCCCTGTCCATAAAACTTTCGCATGGCCTTGTACAGATAGACCCCGAATAGCACCAAAAATATCCCGGAGCTGTCCGTCTTGAACAGCAGGTCCAACAACAGGCTTACGATGAGCAAGATAAACAAGAGAGCCTGATTGTGGAACGAGAAGATCAGATGATCGGTGTAGGTGTGGTTTTTCCTGATGTACACCAGCCAAATGAACAGGGCGAAGGGGGGAAGAAACAAAAATATGACCAGGGGGAGTTTGGAAAGGGTGCTCTTCACATAGCGCCCCGGTTCGTCGATCACCCTGCCAATGCCATGGGCCCAACTGTAGGCCATTTTGTTGGACCAACGGTCTTCGATCCCGTATCGGGCCACGGCCTGGTTGAAGGTGTACAGCGTGTCCCTCTCGATTCCCTTAAAGAAGAAATCGATCTTTTGTGCAAAGGAGTTCAAGGCGGACTTTTGTTTCAATTCCCCAAAGTAGGCCTTTGGATCGGCAAATTTTATGGAGTCCCTTTTGGCCGACCCCAGGTTGGACAGGCCGGTCAATCCCCTTAGGGTGTCCAAGGCCTGCAGTTGTTTGCGGGCCTCGGGGTCCATATTGGGCATGGAGTCCAAACGGGAAAGGACCTTGCGGGTCTGCTCCTCCAGTTTTACGGAATCCACGGCAAGGGCATTGGAACCTGGTTCCAATAGAAAAGGTGTGCCGGGAATCTCTCCCTTGATGCCCCTCGCCGCCCGATCCCAGGAAGAGAACTCCGTGGTGAAGGCGATCAGTAGAAAATAGACGAAGGCCAGACTCAACAAAAACCTGAAGGGATTGGTATAGGTCGCCCGCTTTCCCATAATATAGTCCTTGGTGATTGCACCCGGTCTGCAGATCAGGGAGGAAAGGGTCTTGAAAAGTTTTGAGTCGTAATTGAATATCTCCGAGAGGAACTCCCGGAAGAAGTCAAAGAGGTCCAGTTTCTTGGTGCTGTTGACCTGGGAGCAGCTCGGGCAAAAGCGATCGCTCCGATCCAGGGCATGGCCACAGTTCAGACAAAGGGTTCCCCTGTGTTTGAGGGCGAAGCGTCCCCGTTCCAAGGGGAGCTCTTTTTTTTCTATTTCTTTTTTTGGTTCCTCGGTCAAAGGATATCAGTTGGTTATGGTTGCTGAATTGGCAGATCCAATCCCTATTATACTGTCGTACATGTCACCAAAATCCCTGTAATATACCAAAATTAGATAATTGTTCTCCGTAAAGTGGAAGTTTCCGGACACAAAATTGGGCTCGATGTCCCCATGGTCCCGTTCCACGACAAATTTATAATTGTAAAACCCCTGCTTGATCAGTAGGGAGACTTCCCAATTCCCGCTGTCCGGATTGAATTCCATCCGGTTCTCCTCCCCCAGGGCATAATTGTTGAACTTGCCCACCACATAGACCCGGTCCAGGCCAATCCGGTCCCAATAGGGCAGGGCGAAATGGACCCTGGTGTACTCGGCCTCCCTGGCCACGTCCTCCCCTTGGAGGGTGCGCACCACAAAATCCCCGTTGATGTCGGGAAAATAGGTATAGGGGTCGTCCCTTCGGGGCTCGTTGGGGTATAGATGGTGGTTGTAGAGCTCGTCCATGGTGATGCCCGCAATGGCCATATTGGTGGTCCGTAGGTCCTTTGTGTCAAAGTTCAGATACTCATTGCCCCCGAAAAAAGAAGT
>CALDPL010000387.1 GCA_937911965.1 uncultured Allomuricauda sp.
CGATCCTGTTTGGAAAATGAGGGCGGGCCGCCGGTCATGGTTCCGCTCTCGCGAAGCTGCGCCTTCAGGTCGGCCTCGCTTTCGGCCACCAGGGTATATTTCATCTCCATCCCATTGGCCTGGTTCTTGAGTTTAACGGTGGAGAGCACCAAAATCTTCGAGGTATCCAATTGGGATTCATCGATCAAACGGGCATTGGCCAGGAGTTCCTCCATCTTTGAAATCTTCATTTCCAATAGGCCCTGGGCTTCCTTGGCCGCGTCGTATTCGGCATTCTCCGATAGGTCCCCCTTGTCCCTGGCCTCGGCAATGGCACGGGACGCCTTGGGTCGTTCCACGTCCTTCAATTGGTTCAACTCCTCCCTCAATTTCTTCAGGCCTTCCGCTGTGTAATATGATACCTTGGTCATAACGACAAAATTTAATGCAGGACGGCATTGAAGAAAAACAAAAATTTTCCCCAATGGTCCCCTATTATGAAATACAAAAAATCCTCAACGACTCCCATGGAATCCATGGATTTTGCGAGGATTTAACGCAAATATAAGCAATTTTTGTTCAACTTTGCCACCAAATTGCCCTGAAAAGACAAAGATGAAGCACTTTCTGGTCCCGGCCCTGCTGTCGATCGTATTCTCCTGTAGTTCTGATAGAACCAACAGAAACCCCTACCTCCAGGAAGTCGGGTTCGCCTTTGAATTGAACCTCGGCCTCCCCCTATACAGCAATCTGAACTCCATAGGCAATCCCATATATGTGGGCAATACCGGGGTGGGCACCCGCGGGATCTTTGTGATGAAGTCCGGCCTGGACAGCTTTTACGCCTTTGAGGCCAGCTGCCCCAACCATGTCCCCAACGACTGTTCCACCATGGAACTGGACGGACAGAACGTGGTCTGTTCCTGTGAAGGGTATGCCTATAGCCTGTTCACCGGCCAACAATTGGACCGGCCCGACGATGGGGGACGCTACTACGACCTGCTTTTCTATAGGGCCACCCTTAGGGGAAACTCCGTTATCGTATCGAACTGATCAAGGACGGCCCAAGATCTGGTCCATGACCCAGGCGGTGTGCAAGGCAGTCTTCCCCGTGGAGGGATGTTCCCCCCTTCCCGACAAATGGGCCCGGATGTTCTCCACATGGTACCGCTGCACATGCAGGGGATTGGGAATTTCCAAACGCTCCTCCCCAAGGGGACCGTTGAGCAGCAAGGGGGCCTCGTCGAGCACCGAAAAGACCATGGATCCCTTGGAGCCCAAGATCTCCACCCGGTCCCTGCGCTCATGGGTGCCAAAATTCCAATGGCCCGAACCGGTGATGCCGCCGGGATGAACCCAGCTGGCGGCCATGGCATCGGGAGCCGAGTACAGCTGTTGTTGGTTCATAAGGGTTCCCCGGGCCTCCACGATGTCCCCCAGCAAAAAATTGAACAAATCAATGCCGTGTGAGGCCAAATCGTCGAAATAGCCCCCTGGGGCCATCCTGATATCGGTTCTCCATTGATAGCTCCCCTGAAGGTCCAGGGCAGAGGGCGGCCTGGTCTTTTGCCAGTCAATATGGCGGACCTCTCCGATCATTCCCCGATCCAACCATTGTTTCACTTTGAGGAACCTGGGCAGGGAACGCCGGTAATAGGATACAAAAAGGGGCAGTCCACGATCTTCGAAGGCCTGAACAATGGCCAGACTTTCCCCATGGCTCGGGGCCATGGGCTTCTCAATGCAACAGATCTTGCCCGCCCGGGCCACCTGAAGGGCATAGTGCCCGTGACTGTCCGGGGGCGTGGCGATATAGACCGCATCGATGTCGGAACCCAGGATAATATCCTCCGCATGGGTCGTCCAATGGGGAATTCCATGCCTTAGGGCATAGTCCGAGACCCGTTCCGCATTGCGGGCCATGACCGCCCGGACCTCAAATTCCGGGCATCCCTTATAGGCGGGCACACTCTTTACCTCACAGACGGCCCCGGCACCGATCACGCCCCAACGCAGCGGTCGGTCCGAGGAAAAAGCAACAGGAAATCCCTTCATGTTCCAAAAGTAGGGAATCCAAGGTCCTTGTCCTTAAAAATCCAGGGTCAGGCCCAATAAAAAGTTGATTCCCGCCTGTGGATAATACCCCGCCCCTTCCACGGTGGTAATGCTGCCCGGATCCGAAAAATCATCATCATAGGTATAGAAATACCCATTGGACACTATATCGGCATCAAAAATATTGTTCACCAGGGCCGAGAGGACAATGCGCTTGACAAAGGAGTTGGCCTCCAGGGCGTATTGCACATTGAAATCGGTCTGGGAATAACCCTTTAAAACGGAACCTTCGGAATCTATGTTCCCCATATACTGCTTGCCCACAAATTTGGACAAAAGTGAAAACTGTAGGTTTTCCTTGGGCCGGAACCCGATGATATTGCCCGCCACCAACTGTGGGGAGTAGGCGATATGGGTATTGCCCAAGTTTTGGAGTTCCCCGTCCCGTTGAAAAAGGAAATCGAGGTTGCGGTTGTCGCTCAGGGCGATGTTCGGCCCCCAAGTGAACTTCCGGCCCAATTGGACCTGGGCATCCAGTTCCAGGCCCAGACGGTAGCTGTCCCCCACATTGGCCCTTAAGGGGGCCCCCACATCATTGAGGTCCCCGGTGAGCACCAATTGGTCCTTATAGCGCATATAGTACACGTTGGAGTTCAATTGGAAGGAAGGGGAGACATAGCGCCACCCCAGCTCAAAATCACTGAGGCGTTCGGGTTTGGGACTGCCGCTTTCATAATCGTTCCGATTGGGTTCCCTATGGGCCATGGCATAGGAAAAATAGAAGTTGTTGTTGGGGTCCATATTGAAACTCACCCCTGCCTTGGGATTGAAAAAAGAGAAACGGTCGTCCACCAAACCGGTGTCCTCCCCATTGGCCTTATAGCCCACCCCTCGGTATTGCAGGTCCCCGAACACAGACCATCGGCCATCCAAACGATACTTGGCCTTGGCATAGAGGTTAAAGTCATTCTTATCGGAATCATCCTCATAATAGCGGTCCCGGATTTCACTGTCCCCTGCGTACCGGGCCCAGATGATTTCCCCGAAATGGTCTCCCCGATATTGGTTGTACCCCCCTCCGAAGATCAGGTCCAATCGTTCCCCCTGCCTGTTCAGGGAAAAGACCGTCCCATAGAAATCATTGTCCAGCCAGCGCCTGCGTATCAAATCCGTGGTTTCCACAAGCCCACCCTCCAAAGGGATGGGCTCCAAGCCGTAGTCCTCCAAAGGGTCGTCTTCCCGGAACTGTTCAAAGTAGCCCCTGCCCCGGGTATAGTGCAGGGCCAGATTGCCGCTCCAACCCGAGCCCAGTTCATGGTCCCAGTGCAGTTGGAAGTGGTCCTGCTTATACTGGTCCACCTCCCGCTCATAAAATTGGACCTGCCCGCTTTCATCGGTATACCTCCCCGCTGAGTTATAGGTCCTGTCTTCCTCCATTTCCTCTGCGGTGACCCCGTTCCAGGCCTGGTAGGTCTGTTGTCCCCCTCCGAAGAGCAGGGCCTTGATCGAACCTTTGCCCCCCGTATAGGTCCCTTGGAGAAAATACCCGTCCAGGTCCGAAGCGGCACGGTCCACATAGCCGTCCGATTTGATCCGCGACAACCTCCCATCCAGCACAAAATGGTCGTTCAAAAGGCCGGTACTGAATTTCACATGGTTGCGCAGGGTGGCAAAACTCCCCACAGAGGAGGAAAGTTGCACATAGGCCTCTTGGGAAACCGCATCGGTGAGCAGGTTCAGACTGGCCCCGAAGGCCGCCGCCCCATTGGTGGAAGTACCCACCCCCCTTTGCAATTGCAGGCTTTGGGTGGAGGAGGAAAAATCGGGAAGGTTCACCCAAAAGGTCCCCTGGGATTCCGCGTCGTTATAGGGGACCCCGTTGATCGTCACGTTCACCCGGGTGGCATCCGATCCGCGGACCCGGATCGAGGTATAGCCCACCCCGGCCCCGGCATCCGATGTGGTCACCACCGCCGGCATGAAATTCATCAAAATGGGGACGTCCTGCCCCAGGTTCCTGGAGGACATCTCCTGTTGATCCAAATTTGAAAAGGTAATGGGAAACTCCTTGGTCACCCGTATGGCCCGGACCAGTACCTCGTCCAGTTCCACTTTTGATCCCACAAGGGAATCGATGGGTTTCTCCTGTGCACTCCCACAGAGCGCCAGCCCACTGAGGGCAATAGTTGTGAATAAAGTTTTCATCCGTAAAATGGTTACGAACAAAAGGGGTCATTATTCTTGTTGTAAATTGATTTTTGTTTCTATAGAAACCTTGAATTTCCATGACGCGCCTTTGCGCATTCCCTTGGCGGCATTACCCGCCCAGGTTCATTGGGTATAATCTCAGCCTTTTTTGAAAAAGCACCCCTTTGAGATGGGACAAAGGTAAGCCACAACTTTTGGATTTCACAATTACTGCAGGGGAAATTTAACTTCTTCCAACGACCTAGCCGCGCAATTCCCAACGTATATAGGAATATGGATCGACAGCCCAAGTCCAAAAAGAGGTTCACCTTCAACATCATAAGCAGTTATGTGGTCCTTGGAGGCCTGGCCGTATTGGCCGCCTTTTTCATCTATGGGGAGTTCAAGGACTACACGGCGGCACAGGACACCCAAGGGGAGCGGGACAAATTGCTTAGGACCAATAAGCTCCTCACCCAACTCTACGAGGCGGAGAACAGCTCTAGGCGGGCCCTGCAGACCAAAAACAACTTGGACCTCCAGGCCTATGTACAGCGTGTGGACTCCATCAATATACTGATCGATTCCCTCAAGCCGCTCACCCTGGAGGACAACGGGATCCGAACTGCCCTGGACAGTGTGCAGGAACTGTTGCAACACAAGGTCCAAAACAATGCGGAACTGAGAAAACTCAGGGTGCAGGTAGACAATAGGGGCACCTACGATTCCGTCCTGGAGGCCATCCACAAAATGGAGGTGGATTTGGGACGGATCACCCCCAAGGCCCTGGCCCCGGATTTCGACAAATTGCCCCCATCGGTCCAAAAGCCCATTCAGGATTATGTGGCCTTTCTCAACCAAAACATCCCCGAAACCGATGGAACGGTCGCCGCCAAGAACATCGATTCCATTCTGGAGCTGTCCAGATCCATCCTGAACCGGGCCAAATCCGAAACGGCCGCCATCGAACGCTCCATGATGCAAAAAGAGCTTCAAATCCACAGGACGGACCTGGAGCTCTCCCAAAAAATAAGGAACGTCATTTCTGGTTTTGAAAATCAAATGATCCAAAATGCCTATCTGGACAACCTCAAGCAAGAGGAGGCACTAGGGAGAAGTACCCGCTTGGCTGCCGCTGCCATCCTACTGGGAATCTTGATCGTCATCAGTTTCACTTTTTTGATCTCAAGGGACTATTGGAAGGCCCAACAGTACAGGGAACAGTTGGAAAAGGAGAAGAAATATTCCGAGTTCCTCCTCAAGAGCCGGGAACAATTGATATCCACGGTCAGCCATGACCTGAGGACCCCTTTGACAACCATAGGGGGATACAGTGAACTGATGCAGCACAGTGGGCTGAACGACAAACAGCACAGTTATCTGCAGATGGTCAAATCCGCCAGTGGCTATGTGGAAAAACTGGTCAACGAGCTCTTGGACTACTCCAAATTGGAGGCCGGAAAAATGAAACTCGAAAAATTGCCATTCGTGCTTTCCAACCTCATCCGGGAGACCGCCATGAACTTTGGGGAGGTAAGTCCCAAAAAAGAGGTGGAACTTATCCTTGACATCGACCCGGTCCTGGAGCGGCCCATTCTGAGCGACCCTTTTCGAATCAGACAGATTTTGACCAACTTGGTGGGCAATGCCTTTAAGTTCACCCAAGAGGGCCATGTCACGATATCCGCCCGACTGGAGGAAAAAGAAGATCGGTCCTGGATCCGAATCCGCATAAAGGACACCGGCATAGGGATAAAACCCGAAAAAAGGGAACTCATCTTTCAAGAGTTTGCCCAAGGCGGGGAGTCCACCCAAAAGAAGTACGGAGGCTATGGCCTGGGACTCACCATTTCCAAAAAGCTGACCGAGCTTCTCGGGGGCAGCCTTTTTCTGGAACCCGGGCAAGGGCAGGGCAGTACCTTCACCTTTAGGATTCCCGTACAATTTGCGGAAATCCCCTCCAACCGGCCCAATGAGACCGTCCCCCTGGGTCCCCTGGAGCTTTATGTGATCGACGACGACCCCACCCTATTGGAGCTTCTAAGGGAAATCTGCAGGATCAACGACATAAAAATCAGGACCTACACCGGCTTCAAGGAACTCCAAAAGGAAGGGATCCCAAAACCCGATCTGGTACTGACCGATATGCAAATGCCTGAAATCGATGGCTTCGAGGTATTGAAAAAACTCAGGGACATGGGGTATGAAAACCCGGTGATCGCCATGACCGGCCAAAAGATAAGGGAACCCATGGACTATACCCGGGCCGGGTTCAGTGCCGTCCTGCAAAAACCTTTTTCCAGTACCGCCTTCCTCCAACTCCTGGGCCAAGCCCATGAAACGGAGGCACGACCCTCCCCGACCACAGCCTTTCCGGCTACGGGATCGACGCACTTCGATATCACGGACCTCTCCTGCTTTTTGGACGGTCCCCGTGCCTTGGAGGAAATCCTGGAGACCTTTTTGGGGAATACCCGTCAGAACCTCGAGCAGCTCCTTGAACATATTGAAAAGGGCAGATTGGACGGAATTCGGGACATTGCCCATAAAATGCTGCCCATGTTCCGACAATTGGAGGTCCGGGAATGCGTTCCCATTCTGGAGGAACTGGAACGGCTGCCCGATGGGACGGACCCAAAGAAATACACTACTTTGATCTCAGAACTCAAGACCGGGGTGGGCTCCCTACTTGTCGCCGTGGAGGACTATATGATCAGACTTCGAGTCGATATTGATTGATCTTGTTGTACAGGGTCTTTCGGGTGATCTGCAAGAGTTCGGCCGCCTTGCTCTTGTTGAAATTCGTTTGTTTCAAGGCATTGAGAATCCTGTCCCGTTCATATTCCGCCTTGGAGAATTGGGAGCTCATCTCCCGGGCGGGACCTTGGGCCACCTCCTTGGACAGCGCCTCGGGCAACACCCTGTCCCCCTGGGTGAAGAGCAGGGCCCTTTTGACCACATTCTTCATCTCCCTGAGATTGCCTGGCCAGGAATAGTCCATCAACAATTGCTTGGTTTCTTCGGAAAATTCCAACACTTCCCGTCCCAGCTCCGCATTGGCCCGCTCCAGAAAGAAATTGGCAAAAAGAAGGATGTCCTCCCGCCGCTCCCGAAGGGCGGGCACATGGATGGTGAACTCGTTGAGCCTGTGGTACAGGTCCTCCCGGAATTCCCCCTGTTCCACGGCTTCCAGAAGGTTTTCGTTGGTGGCGGCAATGATCCTCAGGTCCAATTGGATCTCCTTGGTACTACCCACCCTTTTGATCTTTCGCTCCTGTATGGCACGCAGCAGTTGTATCTGGTGCTGATAGGAAAGATTTCCCACCTCGTCCAAAAAGAGGGTGCCCCCATTGGCCGCCTCAAAATGGCCGATCTTGTCCTCAATGGCCCCGGTAAAACTCCCCTTTACATGGCCAAAGAATTCCGAAGTGGCGATCTCTTTTGGGATGGCCCCACAGTCCACGGCCACAAAAGACCGCCCTTTTCTGCTGCTGCCCTTGTGGATGGAATGTGCCGTGACCTCCTTGCCCGTACCACTTTCCCCGGTCAAAAGTACCGACATATTGGTAGGGGCCACCAATTCCACGTACTGCAGCAATTTCTTGGAGCTCTCACTCTCGCCCAACAGAAAATCATCACTCCGATTTCGATTGGGAAGCGGTTTGGGCTCGGGAGAAACTACTTCTTTGGATTGTCCGATACTCAGGGCATTGTTGATCACGCTCAACATCTCTTCCGGGGTAAAGGGCTTGGAGATATAGTCGAAGGCCCCCTTTTTCATGGCGCTGACGGCCGTTTTTACCTCGGCATAGCCCGTCATCAAAATGACCTGGGTGGCCGGGGACTGTTTTTTGACCTGCGGGAGCAGGGTCACCCCATTCCCCTTGGGAAGCCGCACATCAGAAAGGATGACCTCAAAGGTGGAGGCCTCCAATTGGGACTCCGCTTCTTGGATCGAATAGGCCGAGGACACATCAAAGCCCTGCCTGGCCAAAAACTTTTGCAGCATTTGACAGAAAGCGGTATCGTCCTCAATGATCAAGATTTTGGGCATATCTATGGCATCTAATATACGATACCAAAAGATGGTTTGTCCAAGGAACATCCATAAAACTATCTTAAAAAGAGAAGGGGCCGCTTTCGCGACCCCTGACAAACCAAACCAACTAACCTAACCTGGTTTAGAAAACCATTCCCTAATTTATATTTCAATCCAGTTGCCTTCGGCATCGGCATAGACCGTACCGGTGGTTCCATCCTCTAGGGAAAGTTCCAATTTGTACTGATCCTGGTCATTTTTGTATGCCTTGTCCACCTTGGCAGTGGGATAATCATTGGCCACTGCGGTACTTACCGCTTGGGGAAGATCGGAAACACTGATTTCCTCAAAATCCTGGACAACTGTTATGATGGGATCATCCATTTTCAACTCGGTGGATTCTACATTGGCGAAAGCTGTAAGTCCGATAAAGGACAATGCGGTTGCAAAAACTAACTTTTTCATGGGTTCTGATTTTAAATGTTAAACTGTTTTACTTGTCTATTCCTATGAAAAAGTAGTGCCAGATTTCTATTAACGATTTTATAACCCACAAGACATTGTATATTAGTTACTTACATAATTTTACTTATTTGGCACTCTGTGTAAAAGTGTGTAAGGCACAAAGAAATATGTGTAGATTTTATACGCCGACTAAGTTAATGGGCATGGAATTGACAGGACCGACCATATCGATCGATCAGCCTGACTCACCCCTGATGGGTCGGCTTCAAAAGATCGTTGACCGTCTTTACCGGATTGAAGGTGATCAAGGGCACTTCCACAAAAATGGTGTTCCAAAAGGCCATGGCCCCGTTCCAGAGCCCAGGGAGTTCCAGGGCCTTAAGTTCCCTTCCCTCTTGGGTCTTGCCGGTGATGAATCCCTGTTTGTGGTCCACAAAATCCAAAAGGTCGTACTTCTCCCCTTTGTGATTGCGGATTCCACAGACCAGGTCCACCGGATTGAAATGGGTCGAGTTCCGTAGAATGGCCCGTTGTTGGGGGTTGTTTAGATCGATCTGTGCGGATTCGATGATCTGTAGGGAAATGTTCCCTTGGGCATCCTCCACCCAAAAAGGGCCTCCCCCGGGTTCCCCCTCGTTCTTGACCATCCCACAGACCCGAATGGGCCTGTTGATCTTGTCCAAGAGCAACTTCCTCTGCTCCTCCAAATCCCCTTCTTCTTTTTGAGCCGGGAGTTTTACATTCAGGCTTTTCTCCACAAAGGACTGGATTTCATCGAGCTGCTCCGGGGAAACCTCCCCTCCCTCCAACAATTTGGCATAGCCAAAGGCCCGGTCCTGCACCTTCAAGAGGACACCGGCCAACATTTTCTTGCTTTCGGCCACGACCTCCAAGTCCTGGTCCACCACCACATTGTCGATGTTCTTGATAAATACGATATCGGCCTGTATCTCGTTCAGGTTCTCGATCAGGGCGCCATGGCCCCCCGGACGGAACAATAGAGATCCGTCCCCGTTGCGGAAGGGTTCATTGTTCAGGTCCACGGCCAGGGTATCGGTAGAGGGTTTTTGACTGGAATAGGAAATGTCGAAGCGGGTGTCGCTCTCCATGGATATCTTGGGCACCGCCCGGTCCTCCTCTTCCCTGAACAGATCCCCATGTTGCTCCGATACCGTGAAATGCAAACGGGCAAGACCCTGGTGGCTTGCGTACAGGGCCGCTTCCTTCAAATGCTCCTCAAAAGGGGTGGCCACCTGGTCCCCATAGCTGTGAAAGGGCAAAAGCCCTTTGGGAAGGAACCCATAATTGAGTCCCTGTGGCGATAACAGTTCCTTGACGAACAGGTAGCGTTGCCCATCCCTGGTCCCGGCCTTTCCCCCGATCCTTTGCATGATGGTTCCATAAAAGGGAAAACTGTCCATTTGTTGCACAAACCTTTCGACCTCGTGATCCCCACTGCGGTCCACATAGGAGGAGACCCGCTCCCTTTGGGGGTCATAGGCCTCCAAAAAGGTGAACAGGGCCTTGAACATTCTCGAGGCCGCCCCGGAGGCCGGTACGAATTTCAAAAGATCGAGTGCTTCAGCACGGGCCTCAAAGATTTCGATGAGTTCTTGCCGTTCCTTTGGATCAAACCTCAAGATTCCTTGGCCCACCACGGCCGCCGCCTGCAATCGGACGTGGGGAATGCCCGCTTTGAAGGTCTCGATCTGATCGAGCACCCGTTTCTTTGAAATACCCATGGAAGCCATTTGCTCCAAGTCCTTCGAGTCGAATTCCACCATTTTAAAGGAGTTTATCTATTGCTGATATAGCCCGGGCGAGCCGCGTTGGCTTATCCCCCCTTAAAATAATAAAATTTCGATCATATTGTTCCAAGGAGGCCTTGAAATATTCAAACATCTGCTTGCGCTCATCGGGTTTGTCCCGAAGATCGTCGGCCACCCAGGGTGTGTCGATATAGGTCAATAGATAGAGGTCGTATTGATTCTTAAGGGCATAACGCTCCAAAAGGGGATCGCAGGTCCCTGTATAATAGGTCTCGGAATATACCTTGGTTTCCAAAAGGTCGGTGTCACAGATCAGAATCCCCTTGGCCGTTTTGGCCAATTCGTTCTCCAGGCGCATCTGTCCATAGGCTATGGGCAACAAATCTTTGGGTTCGCAGGTCTTTTGCTCCCGGTCCCATTTGTCCTGTAGGTATTCCCGGGCATATTCCGGGACCCATTCGGTTTGGTAATGTTCGGCCAATTGTTGGGCCAAGGTGGTCTTCCCCGTGGATTCCGGTCCGAACAGGACTACTTTGACGAGGTTTGAAGGCTGCTGCCCAAGCTTTTCTTCCATGCTAAATATCCCTGAATTGCCAAGACTGTGAAGATGAGGTACTGCAAGGAGAACATGCCCCATCCCCGATAGGCGTACAAAGGTACGGTTATTATGTCCCCTATGATCCACAGGGTCCAGTTTTCCAATTTCTTATTGGCCATATACCACATCCCGGTAAAGAAAATACCGGAGGTCAGGATGTCCACATAATTGCTTGCCCCGATTTCCGTCCCAAAGATCCGGTACACCCCGTAGGTTACCCCAATGGTGAGCAGGAACAGCCCAAAGCCGATCCATTTCTCCCTGGCATTGGTGCGGGTGATCTTGACGACCGGATTCCGGTCCTCCTTCCTTCGGGCCCAGTTCCACCAGCCGTAAATGCTCATGATGGAAAAATAGAAGTTCAGCATCATATCCCCGAGGAGCCGGTCCACAAAAAAGATATAGACCGTGATGGCCGTGGCCACCAGGCCGGTGGGATAGACCAAAATGTCCTCCCGTTTGGCATAGACCACGGAGGCTATCCCAAAGAAGAAAGCGGTCGCCTCCAGAATGATCAGGGACAATTCCCGATCCCGGTAGGGCCCCAGAAAAAACTCAAAAATGGGGTTCATAACCGCTTCGGTCCGATTTCACGATTTTTAAGGTGAGCACCACATGGTCCAGGGAATCGAAGGCTTCCTTGATCTGGACGTTCAAAAGCTCCATCACCCGATCATAGGGTCCGAACACCTGGGTACTGAGGGGATTTTCCAAAACGGTAAGGCCCGAGGCCCGCAGTTTTTGGATAAAGTCGATGATCGGAGGTTCAAAATCGTCCTGTAAAGGGCTCAAGGTAAGGTCAACGGATATTTCCATGGGAACATTTTCAGCGGCAAAACTACTAAAAGAATGGCTAACCCCCCATCATTTTAAGGGCGTATACACAAGTAAAGCCCTCAAACTCCATAAATTCCACCTCGTATTGGGACTTTTTGCCCTTGTACAGAATCTCCAGCGCCTCGCGGTTGTAGCGAGCACCGTTACACACTTCACATGGCACAAACACGTCCGGCAGGAAGTGCA
>CALDPL010000388.1 GCA_937911965.1 uncultured Allomuricauda sp.
TTGTACAGGGTCTGCCGGGAGATTCCCAACTGCTGGGCGGCCGCACTGTAATTGCCCTCGTTTTGGTCCAGGGCCCTTGAAATCATCCGCTGTTCCATTTCCTCAAGGGTCAGATCCCCTCCCCCCAGGGAGGGCATGGGCCTGGAATGCAGTAAAAAGTCCGGGGCCTTGAGCAACTTTCCATCGGAGAGGATCACCGCCCGCTCCATGCTGTGCTGCAGCTCCCTAACATTGCCGGGCCAGGGGTATTCCATCAGTTTCTCCTGGGCCTGCCCGTTGATCTTCAGGCCCGGTTTGTCGTATTTATGGGAGAACTTTCTCAGGAAGAAATCGGCCAACAACAGCACATCCCCCTCCCGCTCCCTCAAAGGGGGAACCTCGATATGGATGGTGTTGATCCTATAGAGCAGGTCCTCCCTGAAAAGGCCGTCGGCCACCCGCTGTTCCAAATTGCTGTTGGTGGCACAGATCAGGCGAATGTCCACCCCTATGGGCTTGTTGGAGCCCACCCGTACCACCGAACGGTTCTGTATGCAGGACAGGAGCTTGGCCTGCAGGGGCAGGGACAAATTGCCGATCTCATCCAGGAAGAGGCTGCCCTGGTGTGCGGCCTCGAACTTGCCCGAACGGTCCTCCTTGGCATCGGTAAAGGAACCCTTGACGTGTCCAAAGAGTTCGCTCTCAAAGAGATTCTCCGCAATGGAACCCATATCCACCCCGATAAAGACCTCCTCCTTTCTGGGGGAAAGGCGGTGCAGTTCCCGGGCGATGAGTTCCTTCCCGGTGCCGTTCTCCCCGGTGATCAAAACATTGACCCCCGTCTTGGCCACTTTGGCCACCAGATCCAGGACCGAGGTCAGGGCCCTGGATTGGCCAATGATAAAATTTCGTTCCCGGTTGATGAGCTGTTTCAGATCGCTTTCCTTCTTTTTGAGCTCGTGGATCTGTTGTTTGGATTTTCGGAGCTCATAGGCCGATTTCACCGTGGCCATCATGCGCTCATTGTTCCAAGGCTTCAACACAAAATCCGCGGCGCCTTCCTTAAGCGCCCGCACCGCCAGGTCCACCGCCCCATAGGCCGTCATCATGATCACCGAACAATGGGGGGATCGTTTCTTGATCTCCCTCAACCAATACAGTCCCTCATTTCCCGTATTCACCCCGGCGGAAAAGTTCATGTCCAAAAGCACAATGTCGATCTCCTCCAGATTTGGAAATGAAGAAAGTTGGTTGGGATTGAACAGGGACTGTACATTGCGATACTCAAACTGCAATAGGATCTCCAGGGCGCTGAGCACACTTTTGTTATCGTCCACCACTAAGATCTTGGCATCGACCATATTCATCGGTTCAAGGAGTTCCAAAGCTACGAATTGAAAACACAGCTGAATTCAATTGTAAAATATTTGGACACTTTTTGTACAATTATTTTACACCTGGAGGGATGTCAAAAATAAAAAGTAAATATATAATCCTGTATGTCAATACTATAACTTTATGGCACGGGAATGGCCTAGGATAGTCCAGCATCACAATCAATGAAACCAAAACACATCCTTTTCAACCTCTTGTTATTGAGTTCGGCCTTGGGGCTTTCCCAAGAAACCTGGACCCTGGACCAATGTGTGGCCCATGCCCTGGAACACAACCTCCAAATCAAAAACACCGTCCTGGACCGGGAATCCGACCAAGAGAGCTATCGACAGGCCATTAGGGACCTTTTGCCCTCGGTCAGCGCAAGCACGGACTACACCATCCGATACGGAAGGTCAGCGGACCCCAATACCAATGATTATGTGAACACCGACTTCTACAGCAACAACTATTCCTTGGGAGGCAGCCTGGACCTGTTCAGGGGTTTTCAGAAACTCAATTCGATCCGGGCCTCCAAGTTCATATACCAATCCACCAAAGAGGAATTGCTCCAACAGAAGTTCCTCTTGGCCTTTCGGGTGATGAACGCCTTTTACGACATCAGGTTCCAAGAAGGTCTGTTGGCCAATTCCCTGGAACAATTGCAGATCGCCAGGGACAATTATGAGACGGTGAGCAAAAAAGTGGAACTGGGCCTTTTGGCCGGGGCCGATCTATATGAGGCGGAGGCCAACCTATTGGGGGACCAGCTCCTGGTCACCCAGAACAGAAACCTGTTGGCCACCGCAAAATTGGTCTTGATCCAGGAGATGAACCTGGAAGGGACGGACGATATCATCCTCCAAGAAAGTCTGGATCCCCTGCCCGAAGATGGTCGGGATTCCCTGGAATTGGATTCCCTTTACCAAAAGGCAAGGAGTTTTGTCCCCTTGGTAAAATCCCAGCAGTACCTGGTGGATGCCGCCAAGAAAGAACTGCAGGCCAGCCGGGGCTCCCTCTATCCCTCCCTGTCCCTGGTCGCCGGCTATGGGACCAGTTATTTTGAGACCAATGTGGACGAAAACGGGAAGGTGATCCCCTTCAAGACACAGTTCGACGACAACACCTCAAAATATGTGGGGGCCCAACTCAGCATCCCCATCAGCAATGGGTGGTCGGCACATTCCAAGGTAAAGCAACAGAAAATCGCCTACCTTAAACAAAAGAACGCCCTGGAGATCCAGGAGCAAGAGCTCTTTAAAATCCTGCAACAACTCCTTCAGGACCAAAGTTCCCTGATCACGGAGTACGACCAAAGCCGACAAAAGGTAAGGGCACAGGAGCTATCTTTTACCATCGCACAAAAACGTTACGAAAAGGGCATGATCAATGCCTTGGAACTTTTTCAGGCCAAAAACCTCTACGGCACGGCACAAAATGAAAATCTGGAGGTCAGCCTGCGTTTGAAGGTCAATCAAAAGACCTTGGATTTCTATCGCGGCCTGCCAGTTTTTAACATCAACCCCTAAGGAACATGGACATACAATTGGAAAAAAAGAAGGGACTCAGACCAAAACATTACGGCTATATTGCCTTGGGGGCACTGCTGCTCTTTATGGGCTGGAAGCTGGTCTTTTCCTCCAAGCTGAGCAGCTTCAGGACCGAGAAGGAGCGGCTTTCCATCGCCACGGTCAGCCAGGGCAAATTCGACGACTATATCACCATCAATGGAAATGTGGCCCCCATTGCCACCATCTATATGGACGCCTATGAAGGGGGAAGGGTGTCCGAGAAACTGATCGAAGAGGGCTCCATGGTCAAAAAAGGGGATATCATCCTCAAGCTGGAGAACATGAACCTCTATGAGCAGATCTTGGCCAGTGAGAGCAATCTGGCCCTAAAACAGAACGATTTGAGGTCCACCATGCTCACCTTCGATTCCCGGCAGGTGGAGGGCAAAAAATCCCTGGCCACGGCGTCCTACGACCTTCAACGCCTAAAAAGGAACTTTGAGCAGAACCGGGAACTTTTCGGGGAGGAACTGATTTCCAGGGAAGAATACCTCAAGTCCAAGGAAGATTTTGAACTGGCCGAAAAACAATTTGAGATCGTAAAAATGCAGACCGAGCATGACGACCGGCTGCGGGAAACCTCCCTCACGGGACTGGATACCGACCTCAAACGGATGCAACAGACCCTGTCCATGGTCTATGAGCGATTGGACCACCTCAATGTCAGGGCCCCGGCAGATGGGCAATTGGGTTTTTTGGACGCCGAAATAGGCCAGAACATTTCCCAGGGCCAGCGCATCGGACAGCACGATGCGGCCCTCGGCGTCGGTATTGTCGATCTCCACGCTCACGCCCTTGCGCGTG
>CALDPL010000389.1 GCA_937911965.1 uncultured Allomuricauda sp.
GGGGGAAGTGGAACGCTATGGGGAGTACTCCAAGGCCGGGGAGTTCGTCTACGACCACCCCTTCCTTTGGGGGTCCAAAAGGACCGGGCCCGACCTGCTCAGGGTGGGCGGAAAGTATTCGGACAGTTGGCACTTGAACCATATGCTGGATCCACAGGCGATTTCGACGGGATCGATCATGCCCTCCTATCCCTGGTTGGTTCGGGACCGGCACGATAGAAGCAACATACAGACCAAGATGAGGGCCATGGTGCGTTTGGGAGTGCCCTATACCGACCAAGAAATTGAGAACGCCCATGAATTAATGGATCAACAGGCCCGACAGATCGAGGAGAACCTTTATGAGGACCCGGAATTTCAACGGACCTACGAGGCGGACAGGCAATACGCCCAAGAAAACGGCATGGATTTCGTGGATATGCGCGATCGTGAGATCGTGGCCCTGATCGCGTACCTGCAACGCCTGGGCACGGATATCAAGATCAAGGTTCCCGAGCCGTCCATAAGCGAGGGTACGGATTGAATCGAAAGGATATTGGACCTATAAATCAAAGCGCATGCTCAAATTTGTAAAACAACATATGGAGACCATGGAAGGGGTGGCAAACTACCCCATGGTTTCCCTGCTGATTTTCTTTGTATTCTTTGTGCTCCTGTTTTGGTGGGTGCTGACCGCATCCAAGGAGCACATAAAGGAAATGGAGGAAATGCCCCTGGAAGACAACGACCAACCTCAAAACACGACATTATGAAGACCGGAATGCCTTGGTGGATACGACTCCCCCTATTGTTTTTTGCCATTTGGGGAGTGATGGAACACTATGTTGCCGAGGATGGCAAATTGGCCATCCTGGAGAACACCGCCGCCCAATTGTTCATGCTTTTGGTACTCTTGATCCTGATTTCCATTGAATTGATCCTGGGGTCCATAGAGAACATCATGTTCCACACCCTTACCGAAGCGGGCAAGGAGCGTTACCTGGCCCGGAAGAACAAGAAAATGGAGTGGGCCTGGGCCAAGGGGTTTCTGGCCAAGATCACCAAAAGCCACTCCCTGGAACAGGAAGGGGAAATCATCATGGACCACAATTATGATGGAATCCGCGAACTGGACAACGTGCTGCCGCCCTGGTGGGTCTACCTGTTCTACGGCACCGTCATTTTTGCCGTGGTCTATATGCTGCGCTTCCATGTCTTCGGGGACTATGACCAATTGGAGGAGTACGAAATGAAAATGGCAGCGGCCCAATTGGCCGTCGAGGAATACAGGAAAACGGCCAAGGACCTGGTGGATGCCAGTACCGTGGAATTCCTCTCGGAGGCTTCGGACCTGGCGGCCGGCAAGACGATCTTTGCGGCAAACTGTGCCATCTGCCATATGGCGGATGGGGGCGGGGGAATAGGTCCCAACCTTACCGACGACCACTGGATCCTGGGTGGGGACATCAAGGATATTTTCAACACGGTTTCCGAGGGGGGAAGGGACGGTAAGGGGATGGTCCCCTGGAAACAGAGCCTGAAGCCTTTGGAAATCGCACAGGTTTCCAGTTATATCGTGACCTTGGTGGGAACCTCACCGGCCAATCCAAAGGCCCCGGAAGGGGAGCTGTACCGGGCCGACTCCCCCCAGGGGGAATAGCAGGGCCCATGGGAGGCGTTCACCCATTCCGATTGACGGGATCCCCTTGGGGGGGAAAGGAATCGATCAAGATTGAAAAAGGATAGCATGGAAGAGAGTTTTAGGGACAGTATAGGAACCATTGCCGAGGATGGGAAAAGGGCCTGGGTGTATCCCAAAAAGCCCAGTGGGAGGCTCTACAGGTATCGGAAGTACGTGAGTTATGCGCTCTTGGCCTTTTTGTTTCTGTCGCCCTTTGTCAAGATTGGTGGACACCAGTTTATGTTGTTCAACGTCCTGGAGCGGCGCTTCAATATCTTTGGCCTGCCCTTTTGGCCGCAGGATTTTTATCTGATGGCACTCTCCATGTTCCTGGGCATTGTACTGCTCGCCCTCTTTACGGTCGCTTTTGGCCGGATCTTCTGTGGCTGGATCTGCCCACAGACCATTTTTATGGAAATGGTCTTCCGCAGGATCGAATATTGGATCGAGGGGGATCGGGGGGCACAGATGCGTTTGGACCGTTCTCCATGGAATGGGCAGAAGATCCGGAAAAAGCTTTTGAAATGGTCGATTTTCTTTGTCATTTCCTTTCTTATCGCCAATGTGTTCCTGGCCTATCTGATCGGCAGCGATACCCTGATCTCCCACATCATGGACGGCCCCCTCTCCCATATGGGGACCATGATCCCCCTTTTGATCTTCACCGGGGTATTCTATTTTGTATTTGCCTGGTTCAGGGAACAGGTCTGTATCATTGCATGCCCCTATGGTAGGTTGCAGGGGGTACTGTTGGACGATAAATCCATTGTCGTGGCCTATGACCACAAGCGGGGAGAAGGGGAGAAGGGCCGAAAATCCTTCCGAAAGAACGAGGATCGGGATGCCTTGGGCCATGGGGACTGCATCGACTGTTTCCAATGTGTGAACGTCTGTCCGACCGGCATCGATATCCGCAACGGCACGCAGTTGGAATGTGTCAACTGCACGGCCTGCATCGATGAATGCGACCATATCATGGACAGTATCGGAAAACCCAGGGGGCTGATCCGTTATGCCAGTGAAGAGGAGATCACCAAGAAGGCCAAGTTCAAGTTTACCCCCAGGATGAAGGGTTATGCCGCCATTTTGTTGATATTGGTGGGGATTTTGACCGGCATGCTGTTCCTGCGCGGCGAACTTGAGGCCAATATCCTGCGGTTGCCCGGCCAATTGTACGAAAGAAAGGAAAACAATATCATCAGCAATGTGTATACCTATAAATTGTTGAACAAGACCTCGGAGGACATCGAGGAGGTCAGCTTTAGGCTGATGTCCCACAAGGGGGAGATCAAGATGGTGTCCCGGGACGTCTTTGGGGTGCCCTCCGAAAAACAGTTGGGGGGGACTTTCTTCGTGGAGATCAATGCCTCGGCCCTGGAAGCCTCGGATAATGAACTGAAGATCGGCATCTACAGCGGGGAAAAGCTCATAGAGACCACTTCGGTACAGTTCATGGGCCCCAGGAGTTATAATTAAAGAAAGGAAACGATGGATTTGGATGGGTACATCCGATAAAAACGAGATGGAATGAAGATAAATTGGGGAACCGGGGTCGTATTGGCATTTGTTTGCTTTATCAGCTTCATCATGTACTTTGTGGTTCGCATGAGTGTCCAAGATCGGGCAAGACATGACCTGGTCACCGAGGACTATTACAAAAAGGAACTGGGGCTCCAACAGGACCTCGATGCCGCGGCCCGGGCAATAAGGATGAATGCGGGCCTTAGGTTGGAGTGGACCGGGGAGGGCTTGATGGTGCATTTCCCCAAGGGATATGAACCCGGGAAGATCAAGGGCACGGTATCCCTGTACAGACCCTCGGACAGGCAGTTGGACCGGGATTTCCCATTGAAACTCACGGATCCTTATCTGCTCATACCCGATCAAAGCCTGGTCAAGGGCCGTTGGGACCTGACCATTCGCTGGCAATACGGGGACGATTCCTTTATGCACCAACAGAAATTGACCTACTAGGACTATGTGGACCTCGGCTTTATTACTCGGACTCTTGGGCAGTCTACATTGCTTGGGCATGTGCGGTCCGATCGCCTTCATGCTGCCCCTAGATCGGGAGAATGTCCTCAAGAAATCGGCCCAGCTGTCCATCTACCACCTGGGAAGGCTCCTCGCCTATGGAAGCATTGGGCTTGCCTTTGGTTTTTTGGGCAAGGGGCTGGCCCTGTTCGGCTTTCAACAAAAACTGTCCATAGGGATCGGCATCCTGATGATCCTATTGGTGCTGTTTCCCGGGAAGTTGTTTCAGGAGCGCCGTTTGCTGCGCCCCCTGCACCGCATTCTTGGAAGGTTGAGGTCCGCTTTGGGGGAGACCCTTGGGAAAAAGACCCCGGATGCCTTTCTGACCCTGGGATTCCTCAACGGTTTTTTGCCCTGTGGCCTGGTCTATATGGCCCTGTTGGGGGCCTTGGCCCTGGCAGGGCCCGTCCAAGGGGGGCTCTATATGCTGCTCTTTGGGTTGGGAACGGTCCCCATGATGAGCCTGGTGGCCTTTTCAAAGGGCATGATCAAACCTACCGTCGTGCAGGGTTTTAAAAAATTGATTCCGATCTTTGTGGTATTGATCGGGCTTTTGTTCATCTTGCGGGGCTTGGGCCTGGGGATTCCCTATGTCTCCCCCCAAGAGGTACGGCCCGAAATGGTGACCACCCAGGTGGAATGTCAATGAACCTAAAATAAGAGCATTTTGAAAACAACAACGGCCCAAGAGGCGGTAAGCGTGGTAAAGTCCGGGGATCGGGTATTTATCCAAGGGGCGGCAATGACCCCCAATCTATTGATCGATACGCTCTGTGAGCGTTATAGGGAACTCCGGGAAGTGGAGATCGTATCCATACACACTGAAGGGGAGGCACCCTACACCAAGGCACCCTATGATGAAAGTTTCAGGCTGAACTCCCTCTTTGTCGGGGGCAACGTCCGCAGTTTCGTCAACGGCCATCGCGGGGACTATGTGCCCATTTTCCTCAGTGAGATCCATCTTCTTTTCAGAAGGGGCATCCTGCCCCTGGACGTGGCCTTCATTCAGGTATCCCCTCCCGACAGGCACGGCTATTGTTCCCTGGGGGTCTCGGTGGACGTCACCTTTCCGGCCATTGAGATGGCTAAGACCGTGGTGGCCCTGATCAATCCCAGGGTGCCCCGTACCCATGGGGATGGGATCATCCATATCGACCAGATCCAATATGCGGTGGAGGTGGACCGGCCCATACATGAACACCAGATTACTGAAATCTCCCCCTTGGAACAGCAGATCGGGGCCCATGTGGCCACCCTTATAGAAGATGGGGCCACCCTTCAAATGGGGATCGGTAACATTCCCAATGCCGTTCTGGCCAATCTTGGCGGGCACAGGCGATTGGGGATACATACCGAAATGTTTTCCGACGGGGTGCTGCCGCTGATCCAAAAGGGCGTCATCACCGGGGAGGAAAAGAAAGTGAGGCGGGGCAAGATCGTGAGTTGTTTTGCCGTGGGTTCCAGGGAACTCTATGATTTTATCGATGACAACCCCCTATGTGATTTCAAGGAAACGGCCTATACCAATGATACGGCCGTGATCCGCAAGAACCCCAAGGTAACGGCCATAAACTCCGCCATTGAGATCGATCTAACGGGGCAGGTCTGTGCCGACACCATAGGGAGCATGCAATATTCCGGAGTGGGGGGGCAGATGGACTTTATTCGGGGGGCATCCCTCTCCGATGGGGGCAAACCGATCTTTGCCATGCCCTCGGTCACCAACAAGGGAATTTCCAAGATCACCCCCTTCCTCAAATCCGGTGCGGGGGTGACCACCACCCGGGCCCACATCCACTATGTGGCCACCGAACAGGGGGTCGTGGACCTCTATGGAAAGAACTTGGAACAACGGGCAAAGGCTTTGATCTCCATAGCACACCCCGAACATAGGGAGGCCTTGGAAAAGGCCGCCCATGAACGGTTCCGGGGTTAAGACCTGGGAAAAATGAACAAAAAAAGGAGCGATTTAACGGCTCCTTTTTTTGTTCATTTTGGGGGAAATCAGATTTTAAAGGTGATCACCGGGATATCGGAATGGTTGGCAACATCTCCCCCAATGCTGCCCATAAAGAAATGGGTAAGGACTTACTCAAAATGCAAAACCAAATAGATTTAGCCTAGGGGCAGATTTTT
>CALDPL010000390.1 GCA_937911965.1 uncultured Allomuricauda sp.
TTCGGGGGCGAGGGAGCCGTGCAGGATCGTGAGTCCGCCCGTCGGGTGGATGGGGTTGTCGAGTGTGCGCACGACGTCGCCGTCGGGGGCGGGGGGGTTGATCTCGGCGAGGTTCTCGGCGACGGTCTTGCCGGTGCAGGTCATGCACGAGCCGTCAAGCATGCCGTGGTCGAGCAGGTATTTCATGACCGCGGGCGTGCCGCCGACCTTGTGCAGGTCTTCCATGACGTAAGATCCACTGGGTTTCAAATCGGCCAACAATGGGGTATTTTCACTGATCCGGGTCATATCCTCCAAGGTAAAATCAACCTCCCCTGCATGGGCAATGGCCATAAAATGAAGTACCGCATTGGTCGAACCTCCCAGTACGGTCACCAGCCTGAAGGCATTTTCCAAGGACTTTTTGGTCACGATGTCCCTGGGCTTTAGATCCAATTCCAACAGGTTTCTCAAGGCGGCACCGGCCGCTTGGCAATCGGAGCCCTTATCCGCGTTTACAGCTGGGATGGAGGAATTGAACGGCATGGACATGCCCATGGCCTCTATGGCCGATGCCATGGTGTTCGCGGTGTACATCCCTCCGCAGGCCCCTGCCCCGGGGCAGGCCTTGTGGATGACTTCCCTGAATTCCGTTTCCCCTATGGTTCCCGCCACTTTTTGGCCATAGGCCTCAAAGGCGGAGATGATATCCAATTTTTTGTTGTTGTGGCAGCCCGGGGCGATGGTGCCCCCATAAACCAAGATCGAAGGCCTGTTGAGCCGCAATTGGGCCATCAGCGCCCCCGGCATGTTCTTGTCACAGCCCACCACGGTCACCAAACCGTCATAACTTTGGGCCTGGACCACGGTTTCTATGGAATCCGCTATAATATCCCTGGAAGGAAGCGAATAGCGCATTCCCGGGGTGCCGTTGGAAATCCCGTCACTGACCCCTATGGTATTGAAGATAAGCCCGACCAATTCGGTGGAATCCACCCCCTTTTTGACCTCCACTGCCAAGTCGTTCAAGTGCATATTGCAGGGATTGCCCTGGTATCCCGTACTGGCAATGCCGATCAGGGGTTTTTGCAGATCCTCATCGGTCAGTCCGATGGCGTGCAACATGGCCTGGGCAGCGGGCAGGGTGGGATCTTGGGTAACGCTTTTACTGTACTTGTTCAATTCCATTGTCAAATTTCAATCCAATTCGGGATTCCACTTAAAAATCAGCTTTGATCCAAAGATAGATGTTTAAAGGTCCTCGAATTTTTAACAGCTTGGCCCCGTCTAAATCCATTTGATGATTAAACAACCTATGACCTTGTATTTCAATGTGATACATGATTTTAAAATCCAACATCCACTTAATCCCAAGGTTTAGGGAAAAGCTGGGTTCATGCGAAGCATTCCATCCTTTTGTGCCTCGGTATATACAGCTTCCTTTCTGCTTTGGGACCGGGGCAAATAAGCGGCGGGTTTTCACCCGGACCCCAAAAAGAGGGGATTCACAGCAGCCTGAAGTTTATACCGTCCCCAAGTTTTTTTTGGGCCAGCACACAAATGGAATCCATGGACAACTGCAAAATCCTGGGATAGCCCCCTGTGGTCTGCCCGTCCTTCATCAGGATGATCAGACGGCCGGCAGGTGTGAACTGCACGGTTCCCGGCAGGGTTCCCGAAGTCAGCATGGAATGGGAATGGCCCTTCAACTTCTCGTTGAGCTGGTAGGCCATTCTGTTGTTCTCCTTGGACACCGTAAAGGTCTTGGTGAAGAGTTCCGTGAGTTGGGCGTCATCGAGAATCGAAAACTCCGGGCCTTTGTGGACTTCCAGATAATCCTTGTGAAAGTGGTCCTCGATCTTGATTTCCGATAGGATTGGGCTGTAGTCCGTGGTTTTTTCATAGGGGACCGTATCCCCGTCCTTGAGCCTCTTTTGCTTGGTGACCGGAACGAATTGGGAGCGGCTTCCCAGGACCAGATCGGACAGAAAGCCCCCTTTGATGGCAAGATACCCCCGAAAGCCGTCCCACAGCCTTCCATAGGATAGGATGTCGCCCTTGTTGACCTTGACCACCCGATGGTTCTCAATGGGCCCATTGTTCAGGGTCGCGGCCATATGTGCCCCGGAGAGGCAGATATAGCTGGGCTGCTCGAACTGGAGGGTCGGTCCCGTCATGGTGATTTCCAGTACACTGGCATCTGGGGGGTTCCCCAGCATTAGATTGGCCTTTTTTACGGATTGCCGGTCCATGGCCCCGGAAACAGGGACCCCAAGTTCCCGGTATCCATACCTTCCAAGGTCCTGGATGCAGACGAAAAAACCGGATTTCAACACCTTAAGCATCCAATATCTTATTTTCCGGTTTGTATATGCCCACCTCCGCCTCTATTTTGTGCAGTTCGTACTCGGCCCTTGTGATTTCCTGAAAGCGAATCTTGTCCCCTACCTTCACAAAACAGGCTTCCTCGGCCAAAGGATTGAAAAGGGGGATCGGGCAATTGCCGATAATGTTCCAGCCCCCCGGGGAATCCTGTGGATATATGCCGGTCTGTTTGGCGGCCAGGCCCACAGAACCTTTGGCCACCTGCAAGCGGGGTTCCGCCCTTCTGGGGATTTCCAGGGAAGGGGGAAGTCCCCCCAGGTACATGAAACCGGGCAAAAAACCAATTCCATAGACCAGGTATTCTTGGGAGGTATGCTGCTGGATCAGTTCCTCCCTGGACAATTCAAGGACCTTGCACACCTCTTCCAGGTCGATTCCGAATTCCAGATCGTAACATACCGGTAAGGTCCATTGGTATCTGGCCCTTTTGGTCGCCCCACTGCGGGTTCGCCCATGGCAATCCATGATCGTTTTCTCGATTTCGTCCAAATCAATGGGCTCCCCATGATGGACCATGGTCAGGGAATTGTAGGCCACGGACATTTCCCAATTGGGAAGGCCGAGTTCCTTGAAGACCTCCACAAAGCGGAGAATGTCCGTCAGGATGGATTCCTCCACCTGCTCGGGCCATTCGATCAAGAGGGCCGATTCTCCAAAGGGCTTGATGGTGATGGGGTAACTTTTCACTGCTCTACCTTTACCCTGTGTTTGGGTAATTCCCGTGAAAGATACATCAATATTTCCAATGCCGAAGGGCCGTCACTGTGGACACAAATGGTTTGCGCGACAATGGTCCCTGTCCGTCCATCGAGAAACGACACCTTGCCTTTTTTGATCATGGGCAGTATGTGGTCCAGGGCCTTTGCGGGTTCCCGGATCAAAGCCTGCTTTTCCCCTCGGGGCACCAAGGTCAGGTCGGCCCTGTAATTGCGGTCGGCAAAGGCTTCGTACCGGATCCCAAAACCCATGGCCAGTGCCATTTTTGAAACTACCGAGCCATAGGGGACAAAAAGGAGGGCGCGGTCCCTATGGTCCATAATGGCCTCCAAATAAGTCCCGGCCACAAGGGAATCCACTGCCGTTTGGTTGTAAAGGGCCCCATGGGCCTTGATATGGTGCAATACGGCCCCGGCGGTATCCACTACCCCTTCCAGGGCGGCGAGCTGTTCCCTGATACTTTCCACAAGTTGACCTTTCCCGATTTTCATGACCGACCTGCCGAACCCCTCCCTATCGGGATAGGAAGGGTGGGCTCCGATCGCAATTCCGTGGGATTGTGCCAGGGCGATCGTTTCCCCCATGCTTTCAAGATTCCCCGTATGTCCCCCACAGGCAATGTTGCAGGAACTGATATAGGGAAAAAGCAGTTCCTCCCTGACCAATCCCTCTCCGAGGTCGCAATTGATGTCTATGGTCCAATGATCCATCCTTCCTATATTTCTTTGTCACTTTCCATTAATACAGGCCCAGGGCACCCAATACACTCCGCACTCCCAAAACCAGGCTCAACAGTACTATGGCCAGGCCAAGGATATTCTGCAGTCGGCTGTTCATATGGATTCCCATGACCGCTTTTCGGTTGACCGCCCAAAGCAGCAAAAGCGCCATAATGGGCAGCAACAGGCCATTGGCCGCCTGTGCAAACTGTATGATCTCAATGGGCCTGATGTCAAAGGACAAAAAGAAAATCCCGCACAACAAAACCAGGGCCCAGACCATTTTGAACCTTTTGTCCCGCATGCCCCCTTCCCAGCCAAAACAACTGCTGGCCACAAAAGCGGCGGCCAATGGGGCGGTGATGGCCGAGGTGAAACCTGCCGCCAACAATCCTATGGACATGGAATATACCGCAAACTCCCCAAATAGGGGCTCCAGGCCTTTGGCCATATCCAGCACATCGGTCAACTCGTCCAGGGGCACTGCGGCGGCCGTGACCAAAATGGCCAGGGATACGACTCCCCCAATGCCGATGGAAAGGATGGTATCCCAATTGACCGCCTTGAGATTTTCCACCGATTTCCATTTTTCCCGGACCAGGGCCGTATGCAAAAAAAGGTTGTAGGGAACCACGGTGGTCCCCACCAGGGCAATGATCGTAAAGAGGCTGCCTTGGGGGACCTCGGGTACGAACATGCCCTTCAATAGGGCGGTCAGGGAAGGTCTGGTCATCAGGGCGCAGATGATGAACCCCAGCCCCATTAAGGCCACCAAGCCCATAAAGACGCGTTCAAGGATCTTGTAGTTGCCATACCAAAGCAACACAAAGATGATCCCTCCCATCAGAAGGGGGAGAAAAGGCTTGAAGGCCCCAAAGGGCACCAATTGTCCAAGACCCAATAGGGCGCCTCCAATATTGCCGGCCTGATAGGCCGCATTTCCAATGAGAATGGCACCCAGGACGATTCCAATGACCGCCCTGCGGACCCATGGGGTCCCCAATTCCCGTTTCACCACATCCATCAGCCCCCTTTGGGTGACCAGGCCTATCCGGGCCGCCATGCCCTGAAGGATGATGGTGGCCACAATGGAAAGTGCCAAGGCCCATATCAGGTCATAGCCGAATCGGGCCCCGGCCATGGTACACATGGCAAGGGTTCCGGGTCCTACAAAGGCCGCGGCGACCAACAGCCCGGGGCCGAATTTTTTCAACATGTTCCAAACGGTTCAACGCTTCAATATAAATAGGATATCGGGACTATGTATGGATTTTGGCCAAAAAAATGCATTTCGTCTAAAAGTGGGGAAATTTGGACATGGAAATATACGATTCCGGAAAAGCCAAAGTTATATGAAGACCAAATCTTACGTTACAACTTAAACTTGAACATGCCTATGACTTGTACGGACTGTGGCAAAGGTATTGAACCCCCTCAATACAGCGCGTCCATTGACGCCCTCGGGGTTCCTCTGTGTGAAAGGCATCATTCGCTTATCCAAAAGGTCATGAACGACAATGGGACCGCTTTCGAGGCCGTCCAGCTCTTTTATGCCTTGAAAGAAGCGGGTGCCAGCCCCATGTTGGAGTGGTGGGACGGAAAAAAATCCGTGGATATAGCCATCTCACGCGTTAAGCTCAATATAGAAATCGATACCCAATACAATATGATAACCCATACCCAGGCCTTGTTGGACCTGGAAGAGGACATGCAGTCCTTCAAAAATGGGTTTACCAGTATCAGTATCCCCCATTTGGTGGTAAAGTACTATTTGGAAGATACCGTGCGGAACATCATGGGAATCATCAATGGACTCAAAGCCAACATCAAGGCCATCTAGTCCATGAGCTGCATGCTGTTGTCCGATTGGATCCACTTGTATTCCAGAATGTTGATGCTGATGGGATGTTCCCCTACGTTTTCGAGGTCGTAGACATAATTTTTACTTCGGCACTCAAAATACTCGGCATCCCCCGGTTCCAGTTTGACCATATTGATCTTGCCATTGCCATGGCGGCAGATCGCAAGGCCCCCTGTGGGGCATACCCAACCAAAATTCGTATTTATTTTCCTAAAGGGAATACGTTCGCCCGGCCCAAGGTACAGGTCCCAAAGTTTGACCCGTTCATTTTCAAAGACCAGTCGATTGCTCAATGAATCCGACAAATCACGATGGAAGAGTTCCTCAATTTTCTCTTGCTCCCAGGGGTCAAAGTTCCCGACCTGGTTCAACTCTACACATTGCATTCTAAATATTTTTGAAAAACGGCTGCAAAAGTACCATTTAACTTGCTCTACTACAGATCAATGTGATTTTTTAACGTATTTTTTGTATTTCCAAATCCTTGGAAGGCCAAGGATTGACGGCTCCCTAATCCAGGCCTCAATCGTTTGAAAACAGATGAATTTTGGGTGTAAAACCCATTTAGCGTTCCTTGGTGAAATACAGTATGGATTCGGCCTTTTCTTCGATTTCCGTCCGATCCATCATCATTTTGCGGAACTCCCCCGATATGAACATATCCGCCTGGTCCCCATAGTGTTTGCTCAAGGGGTTTCCCGATTGTCCGGTGGGCAGGATGCTGATGCTGTTGGCCACATCTGAAAAATCAATGACCCGGCGGGTGGAAGGACCGGAACTTACCCTATAATACCCGGTACTGTCATAGGGAAAGGACAGGTTGTTGATCACTTCCCGACTTCCCTCCACGGCAAAGGGGCCAATATTGAAGTACTTTCTCAGGGATTCCACCTGCCCCAAGGGGTGTTTGTGCTCCAAAGTGTGCAGTTTGTCCCAAGTCCATTTTTGGGGGTCCGGTCCCAAGTCCCTGCTCAGGGATTCCCAAGCGTCGGCAAAGGACTTCATGATGATATCGTTTCGGGTCTCGACCCCTTCGGTTTGGACGTTGTCCCACCATTTGTTGTTTTCTTTCACGGCCCCCCAGGCAATCTGTCTTTTAAAGAGATGGGTCGCCAAAAATTGGCGGAACATATCAGGCCCCAGTTCATCCTCAAAAGTGTTCTTGGCCATATAGTACTCGCAGCGGTGGAACAGCGGCGCAATGGTGCTCTCCAAAGTATAACCCCCATCCCAGTTTTCCAGGGAATCGAGCAGTACCAATTGCTCCTGGGTCAAATTGGAAACATTGATGTGCTTGATGATCTCCCGCACCAGCTCCGTATTGACCGTGGAGGTCACATCCAAGATCATACCGGAGACGGACTCCAGGTCCCAATCGTTTTTGGCCTCCAGGAGCTCCACGATCCTCTTAGCCCTGTTCTCCGGGAGGTAGTACCCGGGATACAGCATGCCGGCGATGGAATCCGGCTGGTTGTTGGCCGAATATACATAGCCCCAGGGCGGGTTCACGGCGCTTGGGTTTTCGGCAAAGTCCAAAAAATGCAGGGGTTCCTCCCGACCGGATGCCCCATCTAGGATAAATTTGGTGGATAGGCTGTCCGGCATACGATAGAGTTTTGCCGTGGCCCACCACCCCACATTGCCCCTGGCATCCCCATACATCACATTGAGCCCCGGGGCATGGATCATGGGCAGGGCAGATTTGAATTCCCTGATATTCGTGGCGTGGCTCATGCCGTACAGGGCATCCATGATACGGCTCTCCACTTTGGTGTA
>CALDPL010000391.1 GCA_937911965.1 uncultured Allomuricauda sp.
TGTTGGGATCGCCCATGCCCTGAAGGACACCGATGTGAACTACTACCGTGCCGGCATTTGGAAGCCCAGGACCCGTCCCGGGAATTTTGAGGGGGTCGGTGCCATTGGTTTGAAATGGCTGCAAAGGGTCAGGGAGGAAACCGGCCTAAAAACGGCCACGGAGGTCGCCAATAGGGCCCATGTGGACCTGGCCCTCGAGTACGATGTGGACCTGTTGTGGATCGGGGCCCGTTCCACGGTGAGTCCCTTCATCGTGCAGGAAATCGCCGATGCCCTCAAGGGCACCGACAAGATCGTGCTGGTGAAGAATCCCGTGAACCCGGACCTCTCCCTTTGGCTGGGGGCCGTGGAACGGCTCCATTCGGCCAATATTGAGAAATTGGGGGTGATCCACAGGGGGTTTTCCACCTATGAAAAATCCAAATACCGCAACATACCCGAATGGCAATTGGCCATTGAACTTCAGACCAAGTTCCCGGACCTTCCCATCATCAACGATCCCAGCCATATCACCGGCAGGCGGGATTTGATCTTCGATGTGTCCCAAACGGCCCTGGACTTGAACTTCGACGGACTGATGATCGAGACCCACAGCGATCCGGACCAGGCCTGGAGCGATGCCGCACAGCAAGTGACCCCCGAAAGGTTGGTGCAGATCATGAAGGACCTCAGGATCCGAAAGGAAACGGACCAGGAGGCCGAATACACCGGGAAACTCAGCAACCTTAGGGCACAGATCGATATCCTGGACAACCAATTGATCGACCTTCTGGGAAAACGCATGAAGGTGTCCGATGGGATTGGGGCCCTGAAAAAACAAAGGAACGTGGCCGTGTTGCAGAGCAATCGTTGGAACGCCATTTTGGGGAACATGATCCTGGAAGGGGAACAACGGGGCTTGAGCGAGGAGTTTGTCCTGAAACTCTTCAAGGCCATCCACCAGGAGTCGATCAACCACCAGGAAAAGGTCATCAAGGGCTAAATCGGCACAGGGGCTTGATCTATTTGAGAATGGGGCCCTATTTTTGGGCCCTATCTTTTTTAGGGCAAACTGTAACATTTTTCCAAGGAGCCCCTCTTTTGAGAAGTTTAAACATCCCAACATGAAAAAATCATTCTTTTTTGGCATTCTTTTGCTTCCCCTGACCCTGTTGTCCCAGGGCATCCTGGATCGGGAAGTGGGGGAGTTCCACCAGATCAAGGTCTTCGATCTGATCGAAGTGAACCTCATAAAAAGTGATCGGAACAAGATTCTGATCAAAGGTCACAATGTGGACGATATCCGATGGACCAATACCAACGGGACCCTGAAATTGCGGATGAAACTGGACAGGAAATTCCAAGGAGAGGATACTGTGATCGAGGTATTCTATTCCCAATTGGACCTTATCGACGCCAATGAGGGCTCCAGAATCGACTGCAATGAATTGGTACAACAGCCCAAAATTGAACTCAGGGCCCAGGAAGGGGCAAAGATCCATATCGGCATGGAGGTGGACCATGTGGACATCCGGGCGGTCACCGGGGGCATTGTGGAAGCATCCGGTCTGGCCAAAAGCCAAAGGGTGGTCCTCAATACGGGGGGAATCTTCGAGGGCAGGGAACTCCGGACCTCGAGCACCGATATCAAGATCTCCGCCGGAGGGGAAGCCCGGGTATTCGCATCGGAAGTGGTGGACATCGACCTTAAGGCAGGAGGGGACGTGACGGTCTATGGCAATCCGGACCAGGTTCACAAAAAGACCTTTGTGGGCGGAAGCATCCATATTGTGGAGTGAACCGGGTACGTTGATGTCAATCGGAGGTTGTGGATTTCAGGATAATTGGAAGGATTGGTGTCAACCAAGGATTCTGCCTATTGAATCCCATCCCCAAGAATCCAAGAGGCAACCCACGGGATTTCTGATTGTAGGTTTGCTTTTCCAAAATTTAGGAAGTCCAGAGCGAGCCTATTGGTACCGCATATAGATTTTTCTGTCCAAATCCACCCAAGGTTTGTCCACCGGTATAAAGGACTATTCCTTTTTTAAACCGATCTCCGACCAATTCGGAAAGTTTTTTCAAGCCCTTGAAATCATTTTCCCTGATCGTGGCGGCCGACTTGATCTCTATTCCATAAAGTTGCCTTTTTTGGTCTTCCAATACAAGGTCGACTTCTGCGCCTTTATGAATGCTGAAATGGCATGGCTTCAATCGTTCTTCAGCCCAGGTTAATTGCTTGATTATTTCCATGACAACATAATTTTCCAAAAAACTTCCGGCAACCGTCCTGTTTTCCACCAAACTGCTTCCTTCACCCCTCAAATGGCAAAGGAGCCCGGTGTCATTTAGGAACATCTTTGGTGATTTCACGAATTGTCCCTCCATATTGGCTGTCCAGGCCGGTACTTTAAGAATGAGGAAAACCTGCTCCAAAAGTGCGAGGTATCTTTGCAAGGTGCTGTTTTTTATACCGGATAACCGGGCTATATCTGAAAGGTTGACCGTACTTCCCACTCTTGTTGCCAGCAATTGAAGGACGTTGGGAATTTGCATGAGGCCTTCAATGTTGGCAAGTTCCCTGATGTCTTTTTGCAAGATGGAAATGATATAGGATTCAAACCATTTGGACCTACGGACTTCTGATTCCCTATGAACGGCTTCGGGATATCCTCCCCTGGTTATCAAATCGACAATTGTGGTCCAGGGAGTGCCTATATTCGGAAAATTGGAACCTTCACTGACCAGGGATTTCAGGAAGGTGGGTCTACGGCCTTGTATCTCATTTTCCGATAAGGGCCATAGATTATGAATTTCAATTCGCCCGGCCAAAGAATCGGCCACTTGGGGCAGGGTCATTACATCTGCAGACCCGGTAAGGATAATGCGCCTTCCCTTTCGATCTTCGTCGATAAGTTTTTTGATGCCCAAAAACAATTCAGGGGCCCTTTGCACTTCATCGATGATCACATGCTTATCCAAATTCTCCAGAAAACCCAAAGGATCGACCGATGCCGCCGTTAAGGTTGCGGGGTCATCCATGGTGACGGATTGTCCCTTGAAAATACCTTCTTCGATCAGTTGTCTACAGAGCGTACTCTTGCCGGTCTGGCGAGCGCCGGTTATCAGTATTACGGGAGTGTCCTCCAATCCCTCGGCAATGGAACGACTTATGAAACGATTGTACATGGTACAAATATAGGCTTTTTGGGTCTATATTATTAGTTTAATGGGTAAAATTGTATTATTCAGTGGGTAAATTTGTACCATTCAGTGGGTAAATATGTAATAATATAATTTGTCAATTATCTGACCCTAAGACAACTAAATCCCATTGACCACATATCAATGGGATTTAAGAAATTGAATTAAACCGTAAATGGTTTCCTTATTTTTTGAAGATATATCGGGTGATGAAGATGCCCTGTCCATCGCCTTTTCCACCGTCGCTTTCCACGCCGCTGGTCACAAAGGCCAGTTCCCATCCATTGGCGACCATATCGTTGATCATGGAAGAGAGCAAGGCGTCATTGGCGGCGATGTTCTGGAAGCGGATCCCGCCCAAATTGTAAAAGTTCAACAATTTGGTCTCCTCAAAGTTCTTGACCCGGATTTCCCCTCGGTCGGCCTTGTTCCTGGTATTGTCATCCTCGGTCTGTACGCTGGTGAATTCCCGGTAATCCTTCTCTTCCATGGCATTGATGATCCTGGAGCGTCCCAAACCGTTGGGCACTATGGATTCCACGGAGGTGATCACCCGATATTCCTGGGCACTCATGCCGATGCCGGAGAGGACCAGCATGGCGATAAAAAGTCTTTTTTTCATGTACTTTGGATTGTTATTGGTTTAAACTGCCGGCAAAGATATGGCAGAGGCAAAAGGAATATTGTTTCTTTGCAATGAAAAGATAAACAAAAGGTGAAGGGAACCGTTTATAAATCCACGGGGAGTTGGTATACCGTAAAATCCGAATCGGGTGAATTCCACGAGTGCCGGATCCGGGGCAGGTTCCGCACCCATGGGATCAAGAGCACCAATCCCGTGGCCGTGGGGGACCGGGTGGTCTTTCAGTTGGAGGACCACGGGGACGGGCCTGTGGGGGTCATCTCTGAAAT
>CALDPL010000392.1 GCA_937911965.1 uncultured Allomuricauda sp.
TTCCAGGCTGCGCCAATGTATTTTTTTCCAAGGATAGCTGTTGTCCGTGGCCACCTCCCCATATTTTTGACGGCCCTCTTTTCCCCCTACGTGCCGTATGGGAACATGGAGGGCGTGCAGGCCCTTGTCGGTACAGATGTGACAGCGGTTCCTATAGGTCTGTTTCTGGAAATTGTCACTGGCTTCCCAGACCACTTCCCTTTGGGCAAGGACCGCAAAGCTGGCAATGCTCGGAAAATAGGTGGGATACAATAGAACGTTCAAAATTTTGGTCTTCTTGGGTTATGCCGCTTTTTTCTTCCTTCTTTTTCGGATAAAATCATAGAGGAACCAACCTCCCAGCAATGCGATGAAATAGGGGAAATAGGACACCGGTTCCCCGCTGCCCCCTACGGTGGTGAAGATCCGTTCCCAACGGGGCCTCCAATTGGCAAAGCCTTCCCTGAAATTGTCAAAGCTCATCCAAATGAACACGGGTTTGCCCACGATATGGTCCTCGGGGACATGGCCCCAGGCCCTGCTGTCCTCCGAATGGTCGCGGTTGTCCCCCATCATCCAATAATAATCCTGTTTGAAGGTATAGGAATCCGCTTGCTCCCCATTGATCATGACCTTTTCCCCGATGATCTGCACTTGGTTGTGCTCGTAGTCCCTGATGATTTTCTTGTACAGGGGAATGGTCCTATGGTCGATCTTTACGGTCGCCCCCGCCTTGGGAATGTAGATGGGACCGAAATGGTCCATGTTCCATGGATATAGATCTCGTCTCTGGGGAAAGGCACCCCCGTACTCCCCCTTGGGTTCCAAGGTCATCACCACCGAATCAATGGCCGGGTTTTGTCGCAGGGCGGCCACCATTTCATCGGTCATATTGGCAATGCGGACCCTGGGTTTTTCCTCGGTCAGGGAAACCCTGGCATTTCGGATGGCCTCGATGGGAATGCCCTTTTCCCCGGTATAGAGTTCGAATTTTCCATCCGCGGTGGGTTTCCCCCCTGAGATATAGGGGGCCAAAATATTGTACTGGTTCTCGTTCAAACCATTGGTGATGTATTTGCGGAGGAAATCCGAGGCGTCCACTTCCTCCAAATACCTGCTGGAGACCCCTGAATTGGCATAGACCTCATAATTGTACATGACCTTTGCCCGATCGGAGAGTTGCAGCCGTTCCCCATTGATGTGCACAAAGCCATCGATTATGGACAGGGTGTCCCCAGGGGTGGCCACACAGCGTTTGACGTAGTTGGATTTTTTGTCAATGGGCTTGATCACGGCCCGGTCTGCCCTAAAGAATTGATAGAGGGTATCGGCAGGAAGGCTGAAGACCACAATATCATTTTTTTTGACCTTTTCAAAACCGGGCAGCCTCATATAGGGCAATTGCAATTTGTTGATCCAGGACGTGCTGTGGGTCTCGGGATCGACATCGGCCAAATAGGACCTCGTCCCCAATATGGGCAGGGTATCGTGCACCATGGGTGCCGCCAGGGTGGTCATGGGTACCCGGGCCCCGTAGTGAAACTTGCTCACAAAAAGGAAATCCCCGACCCGTAGGGTACGTTCCAGGGAGCCTGTCGGGATGACGTAGGGTTGGATGAAATAGGTGTGCACAAAGGTGGCCGCAACGACGGCAAAGACAATGGAGCTGACCCATTCCCCGGTGGCGGTCCTGGGCTTTAGGCTGCGGTTCTCCACATAGGTGACATCCTGGGTATAATTGATGTAATAGATGTAGAATCCGAGCGTGAGGATGACCAACCAGGTGTCCAGTGTGGAGTTTTTACCAAAACTCCTTATGGTTTCCACCCAGACCACCGGGAACATCAAAAGATTGATGATCGGGATGAACAACAACAGCACCCACCACCAGGGCCGATTGATGATTTTCATCAAAACGAAGGCGTTGTAAATGGGGATTGCGGCTTCCCATGCCTTTCTGCCCGCCTTGATATAAAGCTTCGAACACCCCAAAAAATGGATGACTTGGATGATCAGGATAAATAAGAGCCATTGTATGCCGTTCATATCGATATTCTTTATCGGACCCAAGGCCCATATGATATTCGTTTAAAATTTATAAATTCAACACATCCTTCATGCTGTGGACCCCCTTCTTTCCGAGGATCCATTCGGCCGCCACCACGGCCCCAAGGGCAAACCCCTGTCGGTTGTGCGCAATATGTCCGATCTCGATGCGGTCCACGCTGCTTTCATAGAAGACCCTATGGGTACCGGGCACTTCCCCTTCCCGAAACGATTTGATGGGGATCTTGTCCCCGGATGCAGCGTCCAATTCCCAACCGCTGTGGGAGGAGTTTTCGATGATTCCCTCCGCAAGGGTAATGGCGGTCCCGCTGGGGGCGTCCAATTTATGGATGTGGTGGGTCTCTTCCAAGTGGACCCTGTACCGATCCAGGGTGGACATCATCTTGGCCAATTGGGCATTGAGTTCAAAAAAAATGTTTACGCCCAGGGAAAAGTTGGTCGCATGGATGAAGGCTCCCCCATGGCGCTCACAGACTTCGACGGCCTCCCCGTACCTGGAGAGCCAACCCGTGGTACCGCTGATTACGGGGACCCCATTCCTGAAACAATTGGTGATGTTGTCAAATGCGGCTTCCGGGGTACTGAAATCAATGGCGACGTCCATGGCGGTATAATCCACGGTTTGGGTGTCCACATCAATTTTGGCCCCTATGGAATGGCCCCTTTCAAGGGCGACCCCTTCGATCATTTTCCCCATTTTCCCATAGCCGAACAATCCGATGCGCATGCCTTA
>CALDPL010000393.1 GCA_937911965.1 uncultured Allomuricauda sp.
TGGCTGGCGACACCGGCGCCCAAATGCACCGCCGGACCCTCCCGGCCAACCGACTGGCCGCTGACCAGACAGAACACGCCGCCAACAAATTGCACCACCCAATTCCTGATGGGCATAAAGCCCTGGTGATTGTGCAGCCGGTCCAGCACGTGACCTACACTGACTTGAGCCGCCGACCTGCCGCACAACACCAGCAACAGGTAAGTGGCAAGCAGACCGCCGACTATCAGCGCAACGCGCAGCGGCGGATCCAGCGCTTCAAAACTGTCCGCCCCGGCGGGCAACAGCAGGTTGAGCGGTACTTCGATCAAGAGGCGGAAGACGACAATGATAAGCCCGGTGCACACTCCAACGATGAAGCCCAGCAGCGTCAGTTGGGGCAGGGCATCAACAAAGGACAGCGAGTAGCGAAACTGCTGCAGCGCCTTGCGCAGCCGACCGGCATCAGCATTCTTGGAGGGGGGCATATCAATCCGTGCGTCTCAGTCGGCTTTTGTTTTCGGGTAAAGGTAATTACCATACATCGGTGTTTGCCGGCAGCATTGTACACAGCTCCGGCTTTTAGCCGAAATGTAACCATTCAGCGTCAGTAGTGGGGTAACTTGTGATTCGAGTAGGCATTGTGGGTGGGACCGGGTACACCGGCGTTGAACTCTTGCGGTTGCTGGCGCAGCACCCTCAGGCCGAAGTGACGGTGATCACCACCTCCCCTTCCAAGGTCGGGGACGCAAAGCGGTTGGGGGCGGACCGGGTCATCCTATCGACGGACCGGGATATGATGAAGGCCCATGGAGCAAGTCTGGATTTTGTACTGGACTGCGTCTCCGCCCAACACGACATCAACGTCTATATGAAGCTTTTGGGGGTGGGTGGGACCCTGGCCTTGGTAGGGGCCCCCGAGCATCCCCTGCCCGTTGCCGCATTCAGCCTGATTTCAGGGCGAAAGAGCTTTGCCGGTTCCATGATCGGAAGCATTGCCGAAACCCAAGAAATGTTGGATTTCTGTGGGGAGCACAATATCGTATCGGATATCGAACTGATCCGGATGCAGGACATCAATACGGCCTATGAGCGGTTGCTCAAGGGGGATGTGAAGTATCGTTTTGTCATCGATATGTCCTCCCTGAAGGATTGAGGGGAAAAACAACAGAGGCGCAATTTCTTGCGCCTCTGCCGATCCTTTTCCCAAAGCGGAAAAGGTATTGTAAACACTTAATGAAAATCCATTACATCTGTAGGTCAACCACCAGGTCAAATTCGTCATAGATCAATTGATCCTTGGCGGTATTGATGATCCCGGAACCGTATTTTACATCGAATTCGGTCCTATCCACTTTCAGGGTGGCGGTGGCCTTGTCCCCATATATGGAAACTTCAAAGTCCACGGGCTTGGTGATGCCCTTGATGGTCAGGTCGCCACTGACATCAAAGGCGTTCTTGCTGCTGGCCTTTACCTTGGTGAACACCAATTTTGCGGTTGGATGCCGGTCTGTGGAGAAGAAATCCCCTGAACTCAAATGTCCGTCCAATTGGTCTTTATATTCCCCTTCGAGATCGGTGGTGTTGATGGTGGTCATATCCACCACGAAGGAACCTCCGGTCAATTGCTCCCCTTCGAACTCCAGGGATCCCGACTTCAGGGTCACGGTCCCCACATGGGATCCGGCCACTTTATAGGCCTTCCAGGTGACCTTGCTCTCGGATGCCTTTATGGCCTTTGTTAGTTTTTCGGCCGGGTCGGCAGCGGAAAGGGTCCCGACAAATGCGATAAGGGCAATACTCAAAATTGTTCTTTTCATGATCTGTACTTGTTTATTGTTTTGGATTAATATTTATATAAGGGTGAATAATTCCTCTTTTGATTTTCTGACCTTGGGCAGAAATTGGGTTTGGTCCTCCTCGGAACGATATCCGACTGCCAGGACCACCGAAGCGGTGAGCTTTTTGTCGGAGAGTCCCAAAATTTCATCGTAGGACTCCGGCTCAAAACCTTCCATGGGGCTGCTGTCGATCTTGAGTTCCGCAGCGGCCTGCATCATATTGGACAGGGCGATATAGGTCTGTCGTGCCGCCCAATCCCCTTTGCTCTCCCTGGGCAGGGTCACCAATTTGGACTTCATGAAATCCGAATAGTCCTTCAGTCCCTCCATGGGGATGTTCCGGGTCCGGCTCAGATTGCCCACAAAATCATCCACCAGTTCGTCCCCAAAGTCGTGGGCATGGGCAAAGACGATCAGGTGGGAGGCGTCCGTGATCTGGGACTGCCCCCAGGAGACCTCCCTGAGCCGCTGTCGGATCTTGGGGTCGGTGATCACAAAGATGTGGTAGGGCTGTATGCCGTAGGAGGCCGCGCTCAGGCGGGTGGCCTCGATCAGGGTATCCAGGTCCCGTGCCGAAATCTTTTTTTCGGCATTGTATTTTTTGGTGGCATAGCGCCATGTTCTGTGTTCCAGTACGGTGTTCATATTTAAAACTTATCCAATAGTTCATTGAGTTGTTCCAAATCCTTTTCCACAAATTTTTCCAGGAGTTTATCCTGGGCCCCGGTCACTGCCCGGTCCATCTGTTCCAGGGCGGCCTCTCCTGCCTCGGTGATGGTGATTTCCACCTTCCTGCGGTTCGAGGGACATTGGGTCCTGTTGACCAGGCCCTTGGCCATCAGCTTGTCCACCAAACGGGTGGTGTTGCTCATTTTGGTGACCATTCGCTCATTAAGGGTGAACAGATTGGCGGGTTGGCCCTTTTGTCCCCTTAAGATCCTCAATACATTGAATTGTTGCGTTGAAACCTCAAAAGGCTTGAGGGCATTGCCCATACTGTCCTCGATCTTGTTCTGCACCAAGGCCATATGGATGATCGTCCTGGGGGCCAAGGGGAGCGGGCGTGACGTTTTGATGATTTCCTCTACATTCATGTATCAACAATATTTGTATAGACAAATGTATGTCAACGGCTTTGTTTCTTCCAAATTTAGACTCGATAAAATTTTGTTAAAACTAATGGAACGCTCCGTCCATGGCTTATTTTTGAAAAGCTAAATTCCACTTAATGAGTAGATTATTTTCCTTTTTTGGATTGTTGTTCCTCTTGGTCGGCTGTGGCGAAAAAAAATCGGACCAGCAAGAAGTTTCGGGGGAAGTTCCGGGTTCCCAGGTCGGGGACCCGCTTGCGGATGCCGCGGATGTGGCCTTTCCGGTCCTTGATTT
>CALDPL010000394.1 GCA_937911965.1 uncultured Allomuricauda sp.
TCGAGTTCCTCGGCAAAACCGGTCTGTACCTTTTCGAGATTGTCCGGATTGTAAATGGCATAGAGGAAGATCGAGGAATTTCGATCCCCCGCATCGCTATCGGCACTGAAATTGGCACCGACCCCATAGCTCACCCCATCCTTTTGGCGCAGCCTTTCTGCAAACCTGGAATTGAGGAAACCACCTCCCAGGACCTCCCCGGCGACCAACATGGCCGGATAGTCCGGATCGTATTGGCTCATCTCCACGGCCAGGGTACCATAGGTCACCGCATTCTTTTTGTCCGGGGTCAGTATGTTTTCATTGACCGCCTTGTTGGCATGGTAGGGATCCTTGATCTGCGCATAGTCGACCCTGGAATCAAATCCTTTGAAGTTGGCTTCCATATAGGACTTCACCTTATCGGAATCAAAGGTTCCAATGATCACCAAGGTACTCCTTCCCAGGCCGTAGAATTTTTTGTGGAAATCCACCAAATCCTGCCTGCTCACCGCTTTGATGGCCTGGATCTCCTCATCGATCCCCATGGAATGGAGCGGATGGCCCTTGGGGTAGGGATTGTTCAGCTCCGACGCCCTTTTTGATGCCAGATAGCCTGGTTCGCTCCGGTTCAGTTCTATGCCCGCCAAGCGTTCGGTCTTCATTTTTTCAAGCTCCTCCGCGTCGAAGGCGGGATTTTTCAACAGATCGGCCAAGAGTTCCAAGGTCCCCATCAAATGCTCCTTGGTGGACTCCACCCGAGCGTACACATTGCCGTTGCGGGCGCTGATCCGCAGGGAGGATTTGAGCCTGCTCAGCTCATCCTGGATCTGCTGTCTGCTTTTCGAATCGGTTCCCTTGTCCAACATGGCAGCGGTAAAGGAAGGCACGACCCCTTGGTCGGCAAGGCTGTTCACATCCCCGTTCCTCATGCTGAAGTTCACCACCACGGTTTCCCCCCGATTGTCCTTTTCGATAAAACCGTATTCCACGGCATCGAAAAGGGTCCCTTTCTCCAAGCGCTTTTGGATGTTGTCGTAGGACACATCAAAGGCCTCGCCGGTGCCCTTGCTCTCCCTGCCCTTATACTGGGCCACCAGGACATCCACATTCTGTGGATGGGGGATCGATACCCGCTGCGGGTCCTCGGTGGGCACAAAACGCCCGATGGTACGGTTAGAGGGTATCAGGTACTTGTTCATGGCGGCGTTCACCGCATCCAGGTCCATGGCCTCGACCCGATCCCTGTGGATGAAGGAAAGCCTCCAATCCCCGGCCCCGATGAACTCGCTCATATAGGTCCCCAAATAATTGGAGTTCCGGTTGATTTCGTCCATTTGCTTGAGCAAATTGGCCTTGGCCCGATCCAGTTCTTCCTGACTGATGGGCTGCAGTCCATCCAAGGTTTCCCGGAGCAGTTGTTCCACCTCTTCGGCACTCTTGTCCGAGGGCACGTCCACATTGATATAGAGAAATCCCGGTTCCTTGGTAAAGGGGGAGAAGGACCACAGGGAAGATGCCTTTTGGGGTTCGATCAATTTTTTATACAGCCTTCCCGAAGGGGTGTCGGTCAACACCTGCTCCACGATTGCCATGGCGGAATAATCCGGATCCGCCCCGGCAGGGGTGTGGTAGAGGGCCGATACGATCTGCAGGTCCCCCACCCGGGAGACATTGACAAAACGCTCCCCATCCTGCTCTGGCTCCTCGGTATGGGAATCCCGAAGCGGTTGCTCCGGGGCCTTTATGGAACCGAACTTTTGCTGCACCAGCTCCAGGACCCGGTCGGTTTCAAATTTTCCGGTGACCATCAACACTGCATTGTCGGGCCGATAGAATTTTTTATAGAAGGCCTTCAAGTTTTCGATGGGCACCCGTTCGATGTCCGAACGGTTCCCGATGGTGCTGTTGCCGTAATTGTGCCATTGGAAGGCCGCGTTGGTCACCTTTTCCATCAACACCCGGCCCGGACTGTTCTCTCCCCGTTCAAATTCATTGCGCACCACGCTGAACTCCGATTCCAGGTCCTTTTGGGCCACATAGGAGTTGACCATACGGTCGGCCTCCAGATCCAGGGCCCATTCCAGATTTTCGTCCGTGGCATTGAAGGTTTCAAAATAATTGGTACGGTCGTACCAGGTCGTCCCATTGGGCCTGGCCCCATGGGCGGAAAGTTCCTTGGGAATGTCGGGATGGTTCGGAGTTCCCTTAAAGAGCAAGTGTTCCAAAAGATGCGCCATGCCCTTTTCCCCATATCCCTCGTGACGGGAACCCACCAGATAGGTGATGTTCACGGTAATGGTCTGGGAAGAATTGTCCGGAAAGAGCAATACCTTCAGACCGTTGTCAAGTTCGTATTGGGAAATGCCCTCCACCGTGGTGGTGGGCTTTAATTGTCCACAGAGGGCCACAGGCAGGGCCATCAAAATAAAAAGCGATAAAAATCCTAAATAATTTTTCTTCATTCCATTGTTGTTTTGTTCGATTGAATAGTCTTTAAATTTATGGAATATTAAGGGATTCAGACAGCTATTCCATCAAAAAAATGAACCTTCAGATCCAAAAATCACCGGCCTGAACGGACATGCCCCCGGGACCAAGTGGTCCTCGGGGGCATGTAGTATCAAAGGGTTCCATCCGACTTATGGGCGGGCATCCTCAATGGTTGTCGTGACCGGCCCCGTCATCACTGTTGTCCTCCCGGTATTTGCAACAGGCGTGGATTCCCTCATAAGATTCCTGGGTTGCCTTGAGTTCCTTGGTATCGTGCCCCACCTCGGCAAGGGCCCCCTTGATCTTCATGGCATCGGTCTTGCGCTCGTCCACCACCAGGGACAGTTGGTGGGTGGGGATGTCCCAACTGGCATACTTTACCCCGGTCACCCCCAGGGCGGCCTTTTCGATGCGCTTCTTGCACATTTCACATTTTCCATTGACCTCAAAGGCCATTTTCTTATTGCGCTCCTGGGCGTGCCCCAGTACCGTGACCAACATACAGGCCAAAATCAATATTCCGTTTTTCATGGGTTCCATTTGTTTTAAGGTTATATTTTATATCTAAAGCCCATATAGAGCATTCTTCCGAAGACCGGCGCATATACCAGGGTAGTATCAAAATAGGGGCCAAAGGGATCGTCCGCTCCCAAAATGGCGTCATACTGCCTGAAATTGGTCAGGTTCTCCCCCCCGACATAGATCTCAAAGGCATTTGAAAACACCTTGGTCAATTGGGCGTTCATCAGGCTGTAGCCCTCGGCATGATCCCCCAAGCGATCTTCCTGGGGATTGGAGGCCGTGCTGGGAAGCCGTTGTTCCCCCAAGAGATTGAAGGTATAGTCAAAGCGCCATTGGGAACCATTTTCCTTGGGAGCGGTCTGATAGCCCAGGTTCGCAAAAAAGCGGTTCTTGGCCTGTAGGGGTTTTTGCAACAGTCCGTTTTGGTAATCCGTCTTTACGTCATAGTGTTTATAGGCGGTACGCAGTTCCAACCGGGGAAGGACCTCTTGATGGAATTCAAGTTGAAAACTGTTGGCATAGCTCTTCCCGTCCAGATTTGAAAACCGGACACTTGTGGGATCCTCCCAGTCCACCACGATCTGGTTCTGAAAATTTGTGCGGTAAAAGTCCAGGGATACATCCCCGGGACGGCCGAAAAAGTTGAACTTTTGAATAAAGCCCAGACCGAAGTTCGTGGCCTTTTCGGCATCCAATCCGTAGATGCTCCCGCCCTCGTCCACCAATTGGATGTCCCGGGAAGAGGCAAACATCCTCTGGTTTTCCGCAAAGATGTTCGCAGCCCTTCTTCCCAGGCCGAAGGAAGCCCTGAGGCTTGCATTTTCCCAAGGCGTATAACGGGTGTGGATCCTGGGGGTGAAAAAATTCCCCAAGCGGTTGTGGGTGTCAAAACGGATTCCCGCGGTCAGGCTCAATTTTTCCAGGTTGTTGTAATTGTACTCAAAAAATGCTGCAGCGGACCGATCTTCCCGGTCGTAGGTTTCCCCATTCACCTGTTCGTCATAGCCGTCATGGGCAAAGCTCAGGCCGGTGGTGAACTTGTGCATGGTATTTCCCAATATGGAATTGAAGAGCAGGTTCGCATAAAGGCTCCTATGATCGATGTCGTAGGTACCCGCCCCAAAATAGGAGCCTTGCACATGCCGGCTGTAGGAGGTTTGGAACCCCAAGCTCTGATAGGGCATTTCGGGAAAGACATAGCCGAGTTTTAGGGAACCGTCAAAGCGTTCCGTATCGATTTCACTGCCCCAGACGTTGGTGGTGAACCTGTCGGTATCGGGATTGAAACCCAACTGCCCCAACAGCTTTTCGTCCTTCAGATAGCGTAGGTTCAAAAAACTCACCCACCCCTTCTGGGCGTCCTGATACTGCCAGCGGTTCATCAGGTTGATCTGTTCCCCCAGGGGGCTGTCCAAAAACCCGTCCTTGTTTTCGTCCATTTCAGCAT
>CALDPL010000395.1 GCA_937911965.1 uncultured Allomuricauda sp.
CAGGGCGAGAGCAGCCGGCCGAGCAGGCGCGCCACGCGCCCCTCGGTGGCGGCTCGGGCCAGGGCCGTGGCCGAGACCGCATCCCCGATTTCCAGGCCGGCGGCCAGATCGCTGGCCACATGGCCCCCGGACTGGATCAGGCTCTCCAAATGCTCATCTTCAAGGTCTTGGAGGTATTCCGCTTCCAAGGGGAACATGGCGGTCAAAATGGTCTTCGATACCCTGGCGATCACCGCGGCATCCGAAGGGTAGGAGGGGATGTCATTTTCCTCATAGGCAAAATCAATGCTCCCGTCGACCTCATAGGGCGCCTGCCTGTTGAAGGTGTATATATGGTGCCAGGCACTTGATAAGCCCATCGAACTGGGCCACGGACATATAGGCCAGGACCCTACAGGCATAGGCCGGATGGGCAAAGGGAAAGAGCGGTGGCCCCTGTGGGTTTGCCGGGTTGGGCAGGGTATAGCTGTCATCGGCATTGGGTCCGGGGATCAGATTGTATTTGGCGATCAGCTCCATGGCCAGTTCGTTCCAGCGAATGGCCGGATTGTTGGTCCAATATTTAACCGCCCTTTTTTGTTCGGCGGTACTGTTTTCCACAGCGGTCCTTACGGCCTGAAGCTCCTCTTGGTATGCTTGGGATTCCGTGGGCTGTGGGGGGTCTATGTCAATGGACTCTCCGGAGGGGTGGAGTATGGGCACCCAATCCCCTCCGTTCTCATTGTTCTCGGCATAGGTATACGGGTCGTAGTGCAGGTACCTTGGGATGTCCTTCTCACAGGAGAGCAGACAGACCATGCCCAAGGCCAGGATCGGGATATATATCTTATTGTTCATCATCGGTCTGGGTTTATTTTTTTAATGAAAGCGAATTGATAATTGATGCCAATACCGGTATTGGCCATCTTGGGAACATTCCTTCCGTCGACCACCCTGTTGTGGTAGACCAAAATACCAAGGCCCTTAATGGACTTTAGGAAGTATTGGGCGGACAGGCCCACCCGGTCGGATTCCGTCCTGTTGGTGGGCTGGGCCGCATTGTAGGGCCGAATATCGTCCCCGGAGGTGGAACCCAGGCTGAAGTAGCCCAATTCGACCTTTAGAGAGGAGTCGAAGAGCCATTTGCCGAGCACCCCTTCATAGGTCCAGGCGCTGTGGACATCCATCCACGCGGTATAGTAACTGCCGTCATTGTAGTGGTAGTCCCGTTCCGCCTCGGTATATCCCCGCCACAAATATGCCAGGGAAACCCTAAAATAGAAGCCATTGGCCCATTGGTACTGCCCGATGGCACGTAGGGAAAGTTCCGGGGCACCGGCCCCGATGCTATAGGGCCTGTAATCCGAAAGGTAGTTGATCAAGGGGGTCGAGAAGCCGGCCGTGGCCAGGGCGGTGAGCCTGTTCGGACCAAAATTCCGGTCAATTGCCCGGTATTTAAGGGCCAGAATCACATCCTGAAACCCTCGGGAACCGGTAAACTTTCCGCCATTGGGCTCAGAGGATTCCGTACTGACTTAGGGCAGGCCGATATAAAAATTGAGGTCGTCCAAAATACCGATGGCCGCCATGGGCATAAGGGTGTTTCTATCCACGGTCGCAATGGTCTCATTGGTCCTGAGATAGGTGCCTTCCCAATAGCGGTCAAAGGACCCCATATCGTAGGAGGTGAGGATGCAAATGTCCCCGGAGGACATTATAAAGGCATCCGTGGGAGTCTGTGCTTCCATGGCCATTGGGGCCCCAAAAAGGGCAAGGATGGGAAGCAGCGCCCCGGGACCCCAGCGAAGGGTGGCCCTTTGGGCACCCCCAAATCTGGATGTTTTTGTTGTTTGTGACATAATGTGAGTTTGGTTGTTGATGTGAGAAAAAGGAAGAAACCGCTGACTTATAGTGGGTTCCATCCAATTACTAAAATAAGGGGAAGGGAAATCCCACGGGATTAAGCATAGATCAAAAAAGCACAGCAAAAGGGAAAAAGGATTGGTCAAAGCATAAAAAACGGGTGGGGTGGGATTAATTTTCATTGGCAAAGGGTTAATGGATGGCAAGACCGATACTGTTTCGGATCGTTTTTATGACAATGGTCTGCTTATATCCGCTCGGGGAAGGGGCCCAAGGATCAAAAAGGAATATATTACAGTGCCCGGAGTTTTGTATATTGAACTGGAACAACGGAACTTTGACAATTGGTTAAACCGGATTTGTGATGCATAGGCTCCTTTCCCTTTTACTTTGTTTTGTACCCCTGGTCCTCCTTGGGCAACAACTGTTGCCCCCAATCCAGAACTATCGGTTGTTGGAATACAAGGGGGCCAGCAAAAACTGGGATGTCTCGGTCAATGGGAAGGGGGAACTCTTTGTGGCCAACAACAAGGGCCTGCTCCACTTTAACGGGGAGCAATGGACCCTCAACAAGTTGCCGAACAATACCATCATCCGCTCGGTGGAGTCCATAGGCGACCGTATCTATACCGGATCCTACGAAGAATTTGGCTATTGGACCAAGAACGATATAGGGGAGCTGGAATACACCTCATTGACCCATTTGATCCGGGACCATACCTTTACCTCAGAGGAATTCTGGGAAATCATACCATCGGGGGGCCAAAAAGTGTTGTTTCGTTCTTTTTCTGCCATTTATTCCTATGATGGCCAAGGCATACAGGTCCTGGATCCTCCCTTTGTGGTCTCCGATTTGTTGGAGTTCGATGGACGGCTGATCGTGGCCTCCAATACCCAGGGCCTCTTTGAGATCAAACAGGATGCCTTTGTGGCCCTGCCAGGTCAAGAGGAACTCAAGGACAAGTCCATCTCCGATATGATGGTCTATAAGGGGCAATTGATGGTGGGCACCAAGCTCAGCGGCTGTTTCCTCTATGACAGCAAAGGCCTCAGGCCCTGGAGGGCCAAGATCAACGAGGAGCTGAAGCAGCACCAATTGAACAAAATGTTGGTCTTGGGCAGGGACCAAATAGGGTTCGGTACCATAAAAAACGGGATGTACCTCTATGACGGCTTTACGGGGACGCATCAAATCCTGAACCGGGAATCCGGCCTGCAAAACAATACCGTCCTTTCCCATTTGTTGTACCGCGATCAGCTTTGGCTGGGATTGGACAACGGAATTGCCAGGGTAAAGCTCCACAATCCCATTTCCTACTACACCGACCACACCGGCAATCTGGGCATGGTATACGATATGGCCCTTCACAAGGGAACCCTCTATTTGGGAAGCAATACGGGGGTGTACACTTTTGAAGGGGACCAATTGAAATTTGTCGATGGCTCCCAGGGCCACGTATGGGACCTGGTCGAGGTGGAGGGCGATCTGTTGATCGGGCACAATTCAGGCACCTATATGCTGGATGAGGGGGTCTTCCGTCCCCTGACCACCAGTACGGGGGGATACCAGACCATCAAGGTCCCCAACCGGGAGGCCACTTATGTACAGGGGACCTATAACGGCATCCTGAGATTTGTAAAGGAAGAGGACGGGCAGTGGACCATAGACAAGGTCAAGGGCTTTGATTTCCCGGTAAAGTACCTTTGTTTCGAAAGCCCGAACCTGCTTTGGGCCGCCCATCCCTACAAAGGCTATTACAGGATCCATTTCGAAGGGGAGGACTACGACAGCATCAAGGAGATCCAGCAGTTCAAGGAAGCGGGGGATCCCAGTGAATACAATGTCAAGGTGTACAACATCAAGAACCATATTGTCCTGGGCAGCGAGGGGCTATGGTACCGGTACAATCCCATAAGCAACCGCATTGTTGAATTTGAGGAGTTTGGGGATTACAAGGGCCTGGAACTGCTCTTTTTTGACAACGGCCACTATTGGTTCGTCGATGGGGAGGACCAAAAGTCCATCATACAGACCGATTTGAAGAGGGACAGTCTCATGGTCACGGACCTGCCGCTGCGGGAACGATTGGTACCCGATTCCCAGAACATGGTCAAGGTAAACGACAGCATCACCTTCATCACCTTGAGCGATGGATTTGCCAAGATCAACCAAAGCAGGCTGAAAAAGCAAATGCTGCAACTGGTGCTCCCCAGCCCCGAACTGATCTTGTTGCGAGATCAACGGGATACCCATCCCATTGGGGGAGAAGACATGAAATTGCCATACAGGCACTCCCAGGCCATCACCATCGAGGTGGCCGCCCCTGAATATTTCTCTCCCCAGTACTATTTTGAACTCAGTGGTCCCAAGGAATATTCCGAATATTCCGAAGTTGGGTTCATTACCTTTCAGAACCTTCCCTATGGGGATTATGAGTTTAAGGTGTCCACTGCCGGAATGGACAATCAGCTGTCGGAACCCAGCAATTTTGGTTTTACCATATCCCCTCCCTGGTACCTTTCCAATTGGAGCCTGGCCCTTTACGGCCTGTTGGGGATTTTGGCCATATTTTTGGTGCGCAGGTACAACCGAAGAAAGTT
>CALDPL010000396.1 GCA_937911965.1 uncultured Allomuricauda sp.
CCAGGTCGAGAACGGCTCGCCCGAAATGCTCACCGCCGCCACCTTCTGGGTCATGTCGAGCACCGCTCTTGAAGTGCCGAACGCGAAGTCCAGGGTGTAGATACCCATCGGTGTCATCATCGAGCCGTCGAAGTGGTCCGGCGACATGCCCTTGGCGCCGATCTTGGCGGAAATGCCGTCCCCCAGAAAGCGTCCCAAGGTCATGGTGGTGGAAAAGGCCAGGAAGCCCGAGCCGATCAAATATTCGGGGGCCAGGGTCACCTCCTTCAGATAGAGGCCGCTCCAATCGATGATGGCCCCCTCGCTACCCATGGACACAAAACCGATAATCCCCAAAAGCAAAAGGGGCTTGAACAACTTAAAACTGAACCCTTCCCGCTCCACGGCCGGGGCCACAATATGGACGTAATGCCTGTGGAAATAAAAATTCAAGGCCAGCACCAAAAGCACGGTGACCCCCATATGGAGCAGGGGACTGTCCACGATCGGAATCAAAAAACTGCCCAGTCCCACCAAAATGCCCCCGAGGGAGAAAAACCCATGGGCCGCGGACATAAACTTCTTCCCATCCTCCTTTTCGATCTCGGTGACCAAGGTGTTCATGGCAATGTCCAACAACCCGTTACAGGCGCCGAACAGAAACAGACCGCCCATCAGCAGTTCATAGCTAGGGGCCATCAGGGGAAGCAGGGCCGCCACCGTATTGAGCAGCACCCCGATCCAGGTCGCCCGCCCCACCCCCAGGCGGTTGATGATCTTGGAGGCCATGGGAAAAATCGTAAAGACCCCCAGGGAAAGACAGAACAGGGCTATCCCCAGGTCGGCCTTATCCAAGCCCAGTTTCTCCTTGACCGATGGAATATAGATCGCCCAGGTCCCAAACCAAATATTCAGGCTGCTGAAGACCAGGGCCGGGGCCAGGTATCTTGGATTGGAAAAAATGAGTCTGAGGGATTTCATAAGGTCATAGGATACAATGGAGGTTCATTCCAAAAGAGATCAACTCCCCTTCAACTTTAGGATACCCTCTTTGAGAATCTGTCCAAAACGGTACATATCCATATAGGAACAGTAAAAGGGTGCCGGGGCCAAACGGATCACATTGGGTTCACGCCAATCCGTGACCACCCCATGGGACATCAGATACTCGAACAGGGAGCGGCCCTGTCCATGAAGCAATACGGAAATCTGGCACCCCCGATCCCTTGGGGTGATCACCTCAAAGTTGCCTTTGACTTCCCTCCCGATGTCCTGCAGGATAAATTCCAGATAGGACACGATTTTAATCCGTTTTTCCACCAGGGCATCCATCCCCACCCGTTCGAAGAGCTCCAGGGAGGCCAAATAGGGGGCCAGGGACAGTATCGATGGGTTGCTCAACTGCCAGGCATCCGCGGTTTCCACGGGGTCAAAGGTGGGTCCCATTAAGAATCGGGTTTCCTTTTTGGTTCCCCACCACCCTTCAAAACGGGGAATGTCCCTTTGGTCCAAATGCCTTTGGTGCACAAAAATGCCCGAGGCATTGCCGGGACCGCTGTTCATATACTTATAACTGCACCAGGCGGCAAAGTCCACCCCCCAGGAATGCAGTTCCAATTTCACATTCCCCGCGGCATGGGCCAAATCCCAGCCCACCAGCGCCCCTACGGCCCTGCCTGCATTGGTGATCGCCTCCATGTCAAAGAGCTGTCCGTTGTAATAGTTCACCCCGCCCATAAGGACCAGGGCAAGCCCGTCACCCGCCTTATCGATCGCCTCGATGATATCCTCGGTCCTCCAGAAATGCTCCCCTTTGCGTTTACCCACCTCCACCAAGGCCTCCTTGGGGTCCAGTCCATGAAACCTCAATTGGCTTTGCAGCATATATTGGTCGGAGGGAAAGGCCTTTTCCTCACAGAGGATCTTGAAGCGGTCGGCGGTCGGCCGATAGAAGGATACCATCAACAGATGCAGGTTTACGGTCAGGGTGTTCAACACGGATACCTCTTCGGGCAGGGCCCCCACCACCCGTGCCAGCCCCGGGGCCAAGCGTTGGTGGTAATCCCACCAAGGCCGGTCGGCATAAAAGTGCCCCTCCACGGCCATGGCCTTCCAATCCTGCATCACCTCCTCCACAAATGCCTGGCTGCGCTTGGGCTGCAATCCCAGGGAGTTCCCCGTAAAGTAAATCACGTCCCTCCCCTGAAACTGGGGAAAATGAAATTCGTCGCGATAGATCGAAAGGGGATCGGCAGCATCCATACGTGCAGCACATTCCGGGCTGTTCTCAAAGGTCATAGGCCAATTGCTTTGGTCCAAAAATACGATTTGTAGAGGTAATCCAAGACACTCATTCCAGGCGCATTTCCAGGATATGCCCCTTAAAGCCCGATTTTTCATAAGCCTTGATCGCCGGTAGGTTTTCCGGGTAAACGGTCAACCGAATCTCGGCCAGCCCCCGATCCAGGGCCCACTGTTTCAATTCCTCCACGATTCCCGCATTGATCCCCCTGCCCCTGTACCCCGGCTCGGTGTACATAAAGCCCAGGTAGGCATACTTCTCATGGTCCAGATAGGGTCTGGCCGGTTTGATCACGGCAAAGCCGGAGGCCACCACCTGTCCCTCGAGTTGGGCCACCACCACCCGGGCATTGGGATCGCCAAGCAGGGCGGCAAGGTCGTAATAGCTCACCTTCCCCTCTCGAATGGTCGGATCCATGGGGCGTTCCGCCTTGATGATCTGCTGCTCAAATTCCAACAAAACGGGCAGGTCCCTTGAATCCGCGCTTCTGTATATCGGTTGTTCCACGGTCTTTTGCTTTTTCTATGATTGGGTTTACAAAGTACTTCTTTTCCATATTTTTGTAAAAAATTCAGCATGCATTTTCTTTCCGCACTCCTGGAAGACTACATCGCCGACCACTCCGAGCCCGAACCCGAACTCCTGCAAGAGCTCAGCAGGGAGACCCACCTCAAGGTCCTGAGGCCCCGCATGATCACCGGCCATTTTCAGGGAAGGGTACTGGCCATGCTCTCCAAGATCATCGCCCCGAAATACATTCTCGAAATCGGCACCTATACGGGCTATTCCGCCCTTTGCCTGGCCGAGGGACTCCAAAGGGAGGGGGAACTGCATACCCTGGAGATCAATGTGGAACTACAAAAACTGCAGCGCAAGTATTTTGACAAAAGCCCCTATGGGCAACAGATCCTCCAGCATATTGGGGACGCCCTGGAAATCATCCCCACCTTGGACCGGACCTTCGACCTGGTCTTTATCGATGCCCATAAACCGGAATACGACGTCTATTTTGAGGCCGCGATCCAAAAAACAAGACCGGGGGGCGTCATCCTATCGGACAATGTGCTCTGGTCTGGAAAGGTCGTGGAGCCCTTGGAAAAATCGGACAAGACCACCCCGATCCTTTTGGCCTACAACAAAAAGCTGATGGAAGACCCCCGGGTGGAAACCGTACTGCTTCCCATCAGGGACGGCCTGACCCTGTGTAGGGTGCTATGAAGTGTCCGTAGAGCCTGTAAAACAAATAGGCGGAGAGGATGCCCACCAGGGCCCCCACAAGGATATCCAGGGGGAAATGAACCCCTACAAAGATCCTGCTCGTGGCAAACAACAAAGGCCAGATCAAGAACAAGGGGGCCCATTTGAACACTTTCCTGAGGAAGAACAACATCAAAAAGGTAACCGAAAAGGAAAAAGAGGCATGCCCTGAGAAAAAGCTATAGCCGGTGGGACTCTTGAGGATGCGGATCAAGGTACTGATCTCCTCCGTATTGTTGGGTCTCAATCGCTCCACATAAATTTTGGTCCAATGGGTGATGGAAAGTACGAAGACCACCAGGCACAATACGGTCAATGCCTTATAAAGGGCTTCTTTCCTGGGAAACTTCAAAAACAAAAGCCAAAAGAAAAAAAGGTATAGGGGAATCCAGGTCGCGATATGGGTCACCAGGGTCCAAAACCAATCATAGCGTTCCACCCCGAGATTGTTGAGTTGGACAAAGACATCCCGGTCCCATTGGAGCAATCGTTCCAACATCGTGCTACTTTGTACTCCTTTTGACCGAACCGCTCAATTGGTCGACCTCCTTTTTCACCTGTTCCACCTCCTTGGCGATGACGTGTTCCCCGAAGGCGGAAATAAAGTGCTTGATCCTTCCGGAGACTATGATCCTGTAGGGGTCCTTGGAAACAAACCGAACGGTATCCCCAATGTTGTAGGCCCAAAGGCCTGCATTGGTGGAGACGATCAGGGCGTAGTCCGTGTGCAGTTCCACATCCTTTAGGGTAATGCGTTTGGGGTTGTCGAAGAATTCATCCGCCTTGATGAACTCATAGAAAATGCCCGCGTCCAAGAGCAGCAGCATACCCTCTTCCCTTTGGGAATCCTGATAGGCAAAGAAACCCTCACTGGCCGGAAAGAGTTCGATGCTGTCGACCTTTCTTCCGATCAGCTTCTCGAACTTGGCCCTATAGGGTCCGTAATTGACCCCCCCATAGATGAAGAGCTGGAAGTTCTTGAAGAGCTCCCCCACCTTTTTGCCTGTTTTTTGGTTGAGTTTCTCAAAGTACATCTGTACCCAGGAGGGGATTCCCGAAATGACCGTCATGTTCTGGTCTTGGGTCTCCTCCACGATTTGGTCCACCTTGGTCTCCCAATCTTCGATGCAGTTGGTCTCCCAGCTTGGCAAGCGGTTCTTTTGAAGGTATTTGGGCACATGCAGGGCGGAGATGCCCGAGAGCCGGCCCATTTTGATCTTGCCTTTTCGTTCCAATACGGGACTGCCCTGAAGGAATATCATCTTCCCATCGACAAAATCGGCATTTCCGGTCTCATTGACATAGCTGAGGATGGCGTTTCGGGCCGCCTTGACCTGTTCCTTGATGGATTCCTTGGTAATGGGAATGTACTTGGCCCCCGAGGTGGTCCCTGAGGTCTTGCCAAAATAAAGGGGCGCCCCGGGCCAAAGGACATCTATTTCCCCATCGATGATCTTCTGGATGTAGTCCTTGAATTCCTCATAGTCCCTTAAGGGGACCTTGGACACGAAATCCGCATGGGATTGGATCTGCCCGAAATCATGCTCTTTTCCAAAGTGGGTGTTCCCAGCCCTTTTGATCAGTTCCCTGAACACCTTCTCCTGGGTCCCAAGGGGATCACGGGTCCATTTGGCGGTGCGTTTGGCCACCCTTTTGGCAAGGATCTTGGCTGCGAGGGCTTTTGGGGACATTTATTGGAAATCGATATATTGTTGGGGGTCCACGGCCTTGCCCTTTCTCCAGAGTTCGAAGTGCAGGTGGGGCCCGGTGGTGAGTTCCCCGGTGTTCCCGACCAGGGCGATGACCTCCCCGGCCCGTACCAGGTCGCCCTGGGACTTGCTCAGGGAACCGTTGTGCTTGTAGACCGAGATAAAGGATTCCTGGTGCTCCACGATGATGACATAGCCGGTCTGGGTGGTCCAATCGGCAAAGATGACGGTGCCGTCCGCTATGGATTTGACCGGGGAGTCCCTAGGGGCCACGATATCCACTGCAAAATGCTTTTCCCTGGCATCAAATCCCGCGGTCAGGGTTCCGGTGATGGGCACGAACATCAGTTTGCCCAGATGGTCGACATCGCGTTCAAATAGGTTGTATTTGTCCTCCAGTTCCACTTCTTCCCGCAGCAACAGATCGGCCCGGATGGGGGTAAGGTCTATGGTGGAGGGATCGAGCTTATATTTTTCGAACAGGGAGTCCCTGTTGACCTGGTTGTTTTCCACGTCCCCACGGAGCACCATGCGGACATTGTCCAAATACCGATTGGTATAGTTGAGTACGGTCACCAGGGAATCGGTTTTATAGGTGAGTTCGGTGGCCTGCCTCTTGAGTTTTGTTGAGGAATAGCCGGGGATATACTCCCTTAGGGGGGTAAAGGCAATGAAGAGGGTGGTCAGCCCGATCAGGACAATGATGAACAGGGTCCCGGTCACAAATACGTTGAGCCGACTGAGCTTGAAGGAAATCTTTTCCTCAAAGGTGCTTTCGTTGAGAATGACCAAACGGTACTTGTGCAGCAGCTTCCGCTTGATTTCCTTTCCCTTCTTTTTATCCTTTGCCATGAGGACAAAGATAATCATGGATTTGAATTTTGGTGTTAAGCTTTTAAAAAAGCATTCGGAAGCAGGGGTCAAAAACCCCTTGAAATGCTAATTTTTATACAAGGGAGGCACTCTTCCACTTCTTTTTAGTAATTTTATCCTTCATTTAAGGTTTTGACGTTATGATCGCTCAATCAATTTTACTGGGAATGATAGGACCATGGCAGATCGTTCTGGTCGTTGTGGTGATACTTCTGCTCTTCGGGGGCAAGAAGATTCCGGAACTCATGCGGGGTCTTGGCAGTGGAATCAAGGAGTTCAAGGATGCCTCCAAGGAGGAGGACAATCACGGATCCGATATCAAGGAGCCCAAGGCTTAGGTTTTCTGTCTTTCTGGCCTTCGCAAGCCCTCTTGTACAGGGGCCTTGTCGATGAACAACCACATGAATTGGGCCTACATGCCCAAAATTCAATCTTTCACAACAAAAAATTAGCCTCCCTTTTCCCATATCCTAAATTAGCCATTAATTTCGGGGCTTGGGGCAACTGGGCCCATTTCCGCAAGGCACTAGTGCCCTGCGTGCAGATGGAGCGGTAATGAAAAGACTGATCTCTTCATTTTTATTTTTGGTGTCCTTGGGGGCAAACTCCCAGGATGCTCGCCTATTGGCGGAACTCCGACCCATTGCCTCCCCCCTTGAATCGATTGTTGAATCTTCCCGGGGGCCGAGTACCCAAAGTCTTAGGGAGCTGGCCGACCAAAGCTTTTCCAAACTGGGCTACGCGCAGGCCGCCAGGACCTATGACCGGGTCCTACAGCGGCCTGACGCGGCCCACGACCGTGAATCCAAGGCCGGGGATGCCCATTATTTCAGTGGCAACCTCAAGGAGGCCCACCGGCTGTACGGGGAACTGTACCGACGTTACGGACATGGCATTTCCAAAGAGCGTGTACCAAATGATCCGGATGCCAAGGAAATGGGAAGGCAGCGCAGGGCCCTCCGCCTGGACCGTATGTATTCCCAAGGCGGGGTTAGAAACATAGGGAACGATTCCCTTGCCAAGTGGGAACCCGCTTATTTCACCGAGATCAAGAACCTGGACCTCAATTCCAAATACTCGGATTTTGCGCCCATGTTCCACAAAGGAAACCAATTGGTATTTGCCTCTTCCCGGGATACCGGTACCGCGTTCTCCCGCAGGCAAAAACGGAACAAACAGCCCTTTTTGGATCTCTATATTGCGGATCAAGTCCCCGGGGAAGGGGAATACGAGGGGACCCGAAAATTCTCAAACGAGCTGAACACCAAGTACCATGAGGCCTCTGTGGCCTTTTCCCCAGATGAAAAAACCATTTACTTTACCCGGAACAATTATGGGAAGAACAAAAAACGCAGAAAGCAGAAAGAAATAAACCACTTGAAGGTCTTTCGCTCCAGCTTTGTGGACGGACAATGGACCAAGGCCGAGGAGCTGCCGATCAACGGGGAGGACTTTTCCACCGGCCATCCCAGCCTGTCCCCGGATGGGAAAAGGATGTATTTTGTGTCCGATCGCCCCGGGGGCTTTGGGGGCACCGACATCTATATGGTGGACCTATTGGACAACGGGGGCTTTTCAGAGCCGAAAAACCTGGGAAGGACCATCAACACCGAAGCCCGGGAAATGTTCCCCCACATCACGGAAAACGGCCTTTATTTCTCCTCCGACCGGGCCATGGGCTTTGGGGGATTGGATGTGTACCGTGCGGACCATGCCGATGGAATCTTTTCGGTGGGGGTCAACCTTGGGGAACCGATCAACAGCAGGGGGGATGATTTTTCCTTTATCGTGGATGCCTCAGGTCAAAGGGGATACTTTGCCTCCAACCGAAAGGGGGGCAAGGGGGACGATGACATATATTCCTTTACCCGCATCCCCAATCTGAACAGCATTTCGGGGATCGTCTACGATGCGGTGACGGACCAACCCTTGGAAGAGGTCCGGGTGGCCCTTTTGGACCGGGCACAAAAACTCCTGGACGAGACCCTGACCAGTGCTGATGGAAGCTATGTCTTCCACAACCTGGACCCGGAGGCCGCCTACGGCATCAAAACATCCAAGGAAGGGTATGGGGAACAGATTACCCAGGCCAGGACCCAGGACAACCAACCGGTACAGGTGAATCCCGTACTCCAAAGGGAAATTCCCCTGCTCGATAAAGAGAAGAACCAGATCGTACTGGACCCCGAGGCCATCCATTTTGATTTTGATCGGTATAACATCAAGCCCCAAGCGGCCCGGGAACTGGACAAATTGGTGTCCCTGTTGAAAGACAACCCCTCCCTGGTCATCAAGATCGAGGCCCATACCGATGCCATTGGGGATAGCAATTACAATCTGTACCTCTCCGACAAACGGGCAAAATCCACCAGGGACCATTTGATTGCCCAAGGGGTGGACGCCTCCCAAATCCAAAGTGCCATCGGTTATGGGGAGGAACGGCCCTTGAACGAATGTTCCGATGGGACCCGCTGTTCCAAGGAGAAACACCGATTGAACCGCAGATCGGAGTTCTATATCGTTTCGCAGTAGGGGGGTTCTTACCTCCTCCTAAACCATTGTTCTTTCCATCAGGCCCAAAATAATTTGACCTCCTTTATTTGGATTTAAGAATCGATCTATTAATGTTATTTCGGTTTGATCTGTGCCACTCCCTGGTGGGGGACAAGTATCATAACGGATCGAATTGTGACGCCTTGAAATCCAAAATACAACCGGATCCACCTATTAATTATCCTCGGGGCAAGCCCCAAGGCATTTAGAGGATGATGGCTCTATATTCCAAACTTTCCTCAAAAATCGTCGCGAACTTCGGTGAATTAGGCCCATAAAGGGTAAATGAATTTTTCGACAGTCACATTATAATCGATTCAGGGGTAGTGCATTATTTTAAAGAAAAACCCATCTCTTTAAATGGGGATTGAAGAGTATTTATCCAGAGTAAAGCTAAACGTTAAAGTAGATGAAAAATTCCAACTGAAAAATTTCGATTTAATTACTTGGTTTTTGGTTTCAGTGTAATTATGGCGAATTCGCCACAATATGAATTTAATATGGCAAAAAATAAAAAGATAGAAGTTATTGGTAGGGAAATAAGCCTATTCTCAGAAAAATCAAAAGACTTCATCTCTCTCACAGATATGGCTCGTTATCGAGATTCGGAGCGTACTAATTATATAATTCAAAACTGGATGCGTACCCGAAGCGCCATAGAGTTTTGTGGGCTTTGGGAACAAATGAATAGCCCAGATTTTAAACGCATCGAATTCGATGCGTTTAAAAATGAATCGGGAGCCAATAGCTTCACACTAACTCCACAAAAATGGATTGAAACTACCAACGGCGCTAAAAAAGTTGCTGAAGTCGCCTGTTCGATGCATACCTCCCTTTCTTCATCCTGGGTCAAATAGCCCACCCTGCTCCTTAAACAGTGAGGAACGTATTATAAAAGCCTTAACCTGCCCGAAACGATCGGGGTTTTCAGGGCTCCTTTCTCCTTTGTGCACTAGGTCGGGGAAAATGCTCGATAAACGGCATGCCTCTTATTGCACTTTATCGATGAAACCGCTTGCTTTGTGGGGTCTGGGAAAGCTGGGTGGGGTTTTAACTCCCTTTTTGGGCCGTTCATCCCATTGTTTTTCCTGAGGTGGTTTGGATATCAATCTTTGCAGTGAAACTCTTTTAACCCAAACTTATGAAAAGATTACTACTAGTTAAGGAAATTTACTTGGAAGGATTTAGAAACCTGGGGCACATCATTTTGGAACGGTATTTCAAAATCTTTGCCTGGTTCAGTTTTATCATGTTCTTTATCGTGCTATACGCCTTTGTATACCGAATCGTCACCGGCTATGCCTTTGACTGACAAAAAGGATTGTTGTTTATCAATGCAAAAGCCCGACTTCATTTAGGTCGGGCTTTTGCTTTTTGGGTTCCGCCGATGGAAATTGGACTATTCCGCCTGGGGCCTTGGAGTGAAGTCCACCGTCTTGAGGATGGCCTCCAATTCAAACATATAGTCCCTTTTTGCAGTGGAGGGGGCGAAGGTGAAACCCTCGATCACCATTTTTCTGTTGTTTTCCTTGTCGTTGATGATATAACAGAGGAAGGGGCCCGCCATGGGGTAGCCGTGGATATCCCACATCCCCCGGACCTCAACGGCCTTCTTTCCCCCTATTTCCACGGGGAATACATGGGGGGCAAAGGCTTTTTCGGTGGACATATAGGTCCCCTCATTGGGGCCGGGAACATACTTCTTCCCTATAGAATCCCGCATACGCACGATGTCCTGCACCAAGGTAGAATCGGACTTAAAGCTGTCCATGGGCATCTCATAAGCAATCAGGTTCATGGTCCCCTTGGGGATCTGTATGTCCATCCAGACGAAGTTGTCCTCGCGTTTTCCGACCTTATAGAGGGAGGGAACGTCAAGCCGTATCCCAAACTCCTCTTCCAGGGCCCTATCCTTGCTCAGGGAACGCTTAAAGCGTCTCTGGGCTTCGGAGATCTCCAAGGCCTTGAAGGCCGCAATGGCCTTTGGGGCCAGGGAATCCAAATTTTGTATCAGCACTTCGGGGGTCGGCCCTGTGGCCACGGCCACGTTCTGGGGCTTGGCATATATGTCCTTGTTGATGTGGGCCAGGGAGGATTCCTCCTGTTCCACATAGAGTACCGATCTGGAATAGGTGGTGGTGGTGGTGAACACGCTCGGGGGAATCTGGGTGATGCTGAACAGGGGCTCCCGTTGTGGCAGTCCCAGGACATGGTCCGCAAACTCCTCCCTGATCTTGTCCCCCACGGGACCCTGCCAGAGTTCGGTGTCCATCACGACCATCAAGCTGTTGACCCCTCCGGTGGAAGGGGGAAGGAATTGTTCCTTGGATTCGTTCTTACAGGCTCCAAGCGCCATCAATGCCAGGGCGATGCCCAGCAGGATTGGTTTTTTCATGTTGTCAATTTACGAAGAACAATCGCACAATTTGAGTTTTGTGCCCGGTTTTAGGTTATTGCCACTAATACCGTTCCATTCTCGTAAATTCTCAACAGAAATTCCGGGATATTTTCTGGAGATGGTCCAAAGGGAGTCCCCGGAGCGGACCGTATGTTCCTTGGAACCATCCGTTACCGCTTGGGTTGAGCTCGGTTTTGGGCTGCTCGGGGCCACATAGGGTTTCCTTGGAAAAATGGTCAGTCGTTGCCCCACCCTGAGGTTGTTTGACCTGAGTCCGTTCCAGCTCTTGATCTGGCTGACCCCCACGCCGTAGCGTTCGGCGATCTTTCCCAGGTAGTCCCCACTCTGTACTTTATAACGGATCTGATCATTGGCGGTAATCAATTGGGGCATGGGGCTTTCCTTGGACTCGAGTTCCTCCTTGGCAAAGGCGTAGATCTCGTTCTCATTGCTGACAAAGGTACCGATCTTCGCTATGGGCAGGCGAAGTACGTAGTCCTTGCCCTTTACCTTGGGAATCACATTGAGCTTATAGGCCGGGTTGAGCATTTCCAGTTCCTCGGTGGAGATGTCCACCAATTTGGAAATCTGATCAAAGGTGATCATCTGTTTTATGCGGACGGTGTCGGTCTCAAAATAGGGTCGATCCGCCTTTTTATATTCCAGGCCGTGCTCCTCGGCGTATTCAAAGATGTACATGGTGGCCAAAAATGCCGGCAGATAGCCCGCGGTCTCCCTGGGGAGGAAGGGCCGAATGTTCCAATAGTTCTCATAGCCCCCGGACCTTCGAATGGCCTTGTTCACAT
>CALDPL010000397.1 GCA_937911965.1 uncultured Allomuricauda sp.
TTTGTATAGAAATACGAAGGAGAAACTATTTCGATTCCCTGAGTTCTTGCAAACTCTTCAGCACCCTTTCCTGCCATCATTACGTGTTGGGAATTTTCCATTACGGCAGCGGCAGCCTCAATCGGATTCTTGATGATTGTGACCCCCGCTACAGCACCAGCATTGCGAGAATTCCCCTCCATGATCGATGCATCCATTTCATTTTTGCCATCATTGGTAAAAACCGCTCCTTTTCCAGCATTGAAAAGCGGCGAATCTTCCAATATCCTAATGGCAGTGACTACTGCTTCCGTGCTGCTTCCACCACTAATCAGCACATCATACCCGGACTCAAGCGCCTCGGTTGTACCAGCCCCGCCATGAATAACCAAGGTGATCTTGTTATTCCCCGCGCTTATGTTTTGTGCCATTATACTATAGAAGATGCAGAAAAATAAAGAAAAAGCAATTAAAAAAGTTTTCATTAAGAGCATTTTACAATTTATAAAAACTGAACTAATACATATACCTAAAATGTTTGGAAAGCGATTACATATATTTGTGTAACTTTGAGAATTATGGTATAAGATAATTTTTCTTTTGGTAGCGATCAGCTATTTTAGCAACATTTAATAATACCATAGTAGTGGTAAATTATATAAGATAACTATAATATGATATTATGAGTCAGGAGGAAAAAAAACGTTATTCGGAGGATGAACTGAAGGAGTTTGAAGATCTAATTTCTCAAAAGCTGGATAAGGCCAGAACCGAACTCTCCTATATTAAAGAAACCCTAAGCAGGCGAAATGATAGTGGCACTGATACAACCTCTGGTAATACCAAAGTACTGGAAGATGGAGCCGATACTGCGGAAAAGGAAAATTTAAGCCAGCTTGCAGCCAGACAACAGAAATTTATTTCACAATTGGAGAATGCACTCGTTCGTATCAAAAATGGCACATATGGTGTTTGCGTGGATACTGGGAGATTGATTCCCAAAGAAAGATTGAGAGCTGTACCACATACCATGCATTCTATTGAAGCTAAGTTGAGCAAAAAATAAGGCGCTGGACTTTTTACTTAACCATATAGAAGCCTTGATTTTTTGTTCTTCCAAACCTGTAAGTGCAGAAGAAATAAAAAACAGTCTGTCGGAAATGTTTGAAGCAGATGTTCCGCTGGAAGACGTTCAGAACGGAATTGAAGCTTTGATGAGTAAATACGAAGATGAACATTATGCCTTTCAGGTGTATCATTTAGGCGGAGGCTATCAATTTTTGACAAAGCCTGCGTATCAGGCTAGTATAAGTATTTTTCTAAAGCAACAATCCAAACGACGATTATCCACCTCGGCATTGGAGACGCTTTCGATAATTGCCTATAAACAGCCGGTAACCAAACTTCAAATCGAGCAAATTCGCGGCGTGAATTGTGACTATACCATCCAAAAACTTCTTGAGAAGGAGTTGGTCGATCTAAAAGGCAAAGCGGATACTGTGGGCAGGCCACTGCTGTATGGAACCAGTGACAAATTTATGGAGTACTTCGGTATTAATAAGCTTTCTGACTTACCGTCCCCCAAAGATTTTGCCGCCGAAGAAAACAGCATAGGGCAACAGGAAGGGGAAGAATCCTAAGGATCGGGCACAAAATTTGGATCAAAGCAGGCTTTTGTACATGATATAGGTATCCACGGGACCCAGTTCCCCATGCCTGAAACCCTTTGGAGTGGTTCCGATGATTTCAAAGCCAAATTTTTTCCACAATGCAATAGCGGCCTTATTTGTGCTTACCACAAGATTGAACTGTATGCCCACAAAGCCCAGTTCCACTGCCCGTAGAAGGGAATGTTCACAGAGCAATTTTCCGATTCCCCGGCCTTGGGCCCTGGGATGGACCATATAACTGCAATTTCCGATATGGTTCCCAAGACCGATTTGATTGGCTTTTAGGATATAGGTGCCCAGGATTTGGTCCCTGTCCTCAAGTACATAGGTGTGCATATGATCGGCGAACCAGTGTTTTTTCAATTCCCTTTTGGGGGTATCGGGATCAAATACATAGGTGTCGCCGCTTTGGATGACCAGGGAGAAGATTTCCCAGACCCGATCATGGTCCAATGCCGTGGCTGCTCGAATGTTCAATGCTTTTTTTGCGAAATATAGTAAAATAGGTCGATGGTTTTACCCACCCTTGGGTCCTTTAGGGGTCTGAACATGAATACGCCCAAGGGGGGCGTCATAAGAGTTCCTTCAAGACCTCCCAAACGTTTTCGGCCAACAATTTCTGTCCCTCCGCGGTGGGATGGATTCCATCCCCTTGGTTGAGTTCGGGGACCCCGGCCACCCCTTCCAAGAGGAAGGGAATCAGGGGCAGGTCCTCCTTTTTTGCCAAATTGGGAAAGATGTCCCTGAATCCGGCCGTATATTCCGGGCCCATATTGGGTGGTATCTGCATTCCGGCCAAAACTATTTGTGCATCCGGAAGCTTTTCCCCAACCAGGTCCACCATGTCCTGGAGGTTCCTTTTGGTCTCTTCCAAGGGAATTCCCCGGAGGCCGTCGTTGGCCCCAAGCTCGATGACCACTATGGAAACATCGGGGTCCAGGACCCATTCCAACCTGTTTTTGCCACTGGCGGTGGTTTCCCCGCTCAGTCCTGCGTTCACGGCCCGATAGTCCAGGCCAAGGGAATCCAGCCTTTGCTGTATAATTGCCGGAAAGGCCTCATTGAGTTCAAGGCCATATCCGGCGGTGAGGCTGTTGCCAAAAAAAAGGATTGTTCCCCCCTTTGGGGCATCGGGCTTGGAAATTCCGTTCTCCCTGGCCGGGATTTTTGGCTCCGCTTGCTGTTTTTTGGATTTTTCCCCGCAGCCCATCAAGGGGAGAATCAAAAAATAACAAAACATTAACGGGTAGGTCAAGGAGGCATTTTGTCGGAACATGGGCTATTTTCGTATTTTGAAAGTTTTAACCAAGAGCGGCTCAATGTCAAAGATATTAAAAGTTGAAAATTTATCTAAGGTCTATGGAAGCGGGCAACATGAACTCAGCGTATTGAAGGATGTTTCCTTTGAGATCGAACAGGGGGAGACCTTTGCAATAGTGGGTCCATCAGGGAGTGGAAAAACCACTCTTTTGGGGCTCTGCGCCGGATTGGATGTATCGGACCAAGGAAGGATTTGGCTCTGCGGGGAAGAACTGTCCGTCCTGGACGAGGACGGGCGGGCTTTGCTCAGAAACCGCGAGGTCGGCTTTGTCTTTCAGGATTTTCAACTGCTTCCCACCCTGACGGCCCTGGAAAATGTGGCGGTACCCATGGAACTTCGGGGGGTGAAAAAGCCCATGGCCCAGAGCAGGGAGCTCTTGGAGCGGGTGGGACTCGGGGACAGGTTCCACCACTATCCCTCGCAACTTTCGGGGGGGGAACAACAACGGGTGGCCCTGGCCCGTGCCTTTGCCAACAAACCTTCGATTCTCTTTGCCGATGAGCCAACGGGCAACCTGGACCATGGGACCGGGGCGAAAATAGAACAGCTCCTTTTCCAACTCAACGAGGAACAGGGGACCGCCTTGGTCATTGTGACCCACGATCTGGAACTGGCCGGGAAGGCCAATAAGAGCATCGGGCTCAGGTCGGGCAGTATAGCACAGAGGTCCCTATGAACAGGACCGGGAAGCATAGCGCAGGTTTTGGCTGGCTGGTGCGCATGGCCTGGCGGGATGGGAAAGCAGGGTATGGAAAGCTGTTGCTCTTCATCCTTTCCATTGCCCTTGGGGTGACGGCGGTGGTGAGCATACACGCCTTCAGCGAGACCTTGCAGGAAAGTATAGCCCAACAGTCCAAATCCCTGATGGGGGCCGATTATATGATTGAGAGCGACCATCCGATAAACGATCGGGTGGCAGGGATCATCGATTCCTTGGGGGGTGCCCCGGCCCGTGAGATCAATTTTCTTTCCATGGCGGCCTTTCCGGGAAAAAATGCGACAAAATTGGTGGATGTCCGGGGACTGGAGGGGGATTTTCCCTTTTATGGAGAATTGGATACCGAACCGGCATCCGCCGCTTTGGATTTCCAAAGGGGAGGGGCCCTGATGGATGCCACGGCCCTATTGCAGCTCCACCTTGGGGTGGGGGACAGCATCAAAATCGGGGAAAGGGTCCTGCCCATAGTCGGGGCACTCCACAACATTCCCGGAAGCAACTCTTTTTTTGGATCCATTGCCCCACCGGTGGTCATCCCCTTGGAGCAGATCGAATCCACGGGCCTGGTCCGTACCGGGAGTAGGATCGAGTACAAGTATTATTTTCAGGCCGGGCCCGAGGAGGATCTGGTGAAGCTCGATGAAGCGTTGGCCCCCATCCTGGATGCGGAGGATGCAGACCTGGATACGCACGAATCGGAAAGCCGTCGGTTGGGCCGACGGTACGACAACTTCGGAAAGTTCCTGAACCTGGTCGGTTTTATCGCCCTTTTATTGGGATGTGTGGGCATAGCCAGCGGCATGAACATCCATATTCGGGAAAAATTGACTTCCATTGCCATCCTAAAGTGCCTGGGTGCAAGCAAACGACAGGCCTTTTCCATCTACTTCATTCAGGTGGGCCTTATGGGGCTGCTCGGAGGGATTTTGGGCAGCTTTATGGCCTTGTTCATTCAGCGGCTTTTTCCGATCCTCGCCCAGGGAATGCTCCCTTTGGATGTGGTGCCCGCAATGGCGCCCGGGAGTTTTTTGTTGGGGATTTTCCTGGGCTTGATCATGTCCCTGCTCTTTGCCTCCCAACCCTTGATCGACACCCTTTATATTTCCCCCTTACAGGCGCTGCGGGTGGTATCGGATCGCAAGCGGAACCCCAAATGGGCCTCTTTGGCGATCACCTCGGGCATCGTACTTTTCGTGTTCTGTTTTACATACCTGCTCCTGGGAAATTTGTTGCATTCCCTTTCCTTTGTCCTCGGCCTTGGCCTGGTCTTCCTGATCATGGTCGGATCGGCCCATGGGGTCATGGGGCTCATCAGAAAATATTTTCCCCACAAATGGGGATTTATGTCCCGACAGGGCCTGCGCAATCTATTGGGTCCCGGAAACCAGACCCTGACGTTGCTTTTGGCCATTGGGATCGGGAGTTTTTTGATGGGAACCCTGTATTTCAGCAAGGATATACTCTTGGCCAAAGCCTCCATTGAAGATACTTCCCACAGTGCCAATATGATCCTTATGGATGTGCAACGGGAACAGATGGAGGAGGTGTCGAGTGCCATATCCTCCCAGGGATTTCCGGTGATCGATAAAATTCCCATTGTTACCATGAGGGTGGAATCCCTCAAGGGCAGGGGTGTGGACCAAATCAGACGGGATACGACTTCCCGGGTCAATCGTTGGATCTTGAACCACGAGTTCAGGGTCACCTATAGGGATTCGATCCTGGGTTCCGAAAGTTTGGTCGGAGGACAGTGGTTCAGCCCGGATCAGGTATCGGGGCGGGTGGCCATATCCGTAAGTGATGATTTTGCCCGGGGAGCCGAAGTGGGCATTGGGGATCCCATAGACTTCAATGTGCAGGGCAGAATCATGGAGACCGAGGTGGGAAGCATTCGCTCGGTCGATTGGACCCGATTGCAACCCAATTTTTCCATAGTCTTTCCCAAGGGAGTCCTTGAAAATGCCCCGCAATTTGGGGTCTTGACCACCCGGGTACCCGATCGGGAAGGTTCGGCAAGGCTGCAGACGGAATTGGTCCAAAAATTTCCAAATGTTTCCATCCTGGACCTTATGCGCATTTTGGAACTGATCGAGGATATCCTGGAAAAAATGTCCTGGGTCATAAACTTTATGGCCTTCTTCAGCATCTTTGTCGGCGCCATTGTGCTAATGGGTGCCATATACAATAGCAAGTACCAGAGGATTAGGCAGAGTGCAATCTTGAAGACCCTGGGGGCCAAAAGCTCCCAGATCCTGAAATTGTATGCCTTTGAATACGCCTTTTTGGGCCTCTTGGGGGCCGTATCGGGCCTGATTCTCTCCCTTGGGACCAGCCTGTTGCTTTCTTGGTTATTGTTCCAGACCTCTTTTGTTCCCTCCTGGATTCCCTTGCTGGCCATCCTCACGGGAATCGCCCTGTTGGTGTTCCTTTTGGGAGTGGCCAATAGTTTTGGGGTCATCAGGAGCACCCCCCTTGAGGTGCTCCGGGGTGCCCGCAACGGTTGATCGGGATGCCGACCTGATTTATCCTATGGGAAAAATTGGATGCAAATGCCTTGTTCCGCCTTGGATCATCGAAGTTCCAAGATCATGGAGGTCTTGGCGGAAATTTCAAGGTTTCGATCCAAGGAATACCGCTTTTCACCAATGATGTCAAAGCCCTCTTGATGATTCTCCAGTACCTCAGCGAATCTTCCCAACTCCAGGTTTTGGTCCTTCCCCGAATTGTTGAGCACCACCATGACACTTTGATCGGGCTTCTCGGGAAGGTATCTAAAATAGACATACACATTTTCCCTTGGGGCAAAATGCAAGGTCTTCCCGGTATGTATGGTTTTTTTGTCCTTGCGCCAGTTCAGGAGTTTTTTGGTAAAGTCAAAATAGCCCTTTTGCCGGTCCGTTCTTCCCGAGTCCAAAAAGGCGTTTTGGGCATCCCCTTCCCATCCCCCTGGAAAGTCGCGACGGATATCCCCGTCCCCTTTGCTCTTTTCCCCCATCATCCCGATTTCATCCCCGTAGTAGATTTGGGGGATCCCCCTGAGGGTGGTCAAGAGGGTCAGGGCAAGTTTGTACTTGTCCAGATCGCCTTCGAACTCTTGGTTGATTCGGTTTAGGTCATGGTTGCCCATCAGGATCAAGAGCTTGTTGATGTCGGGGTAGAGAAAATCCTTGGTCAGATGGTCGTATATACGGTATACCCCTTGGTCCCACTGCTGATCGGATTCCCTGAACACTTGGGGGATGATGTCGTGGAGCGGAAAATCCATTACGGTGGGCAACATGGAATTGAAGCCCTGCATGGCCCCCAGCTGACTGTCTTTTTGCCAAAAGGCTATATGGGCGGTATCGTGCATCAAGATCTCCCCCATAATGTTGAAATTGGGATACTCCTCCATGACACGGACCAACCAATCGGTGATTCCCTGCCTGTCGTTGTAGGGATAGGTATCCACGCGGATTCCGTCCAGGTCGGCACTTTCGATCCACCAAATGGCATTCTGTACCAAATAGTCGACCACCATGGGATTTCTCTGGTTCATATCCGGCATGGTGTTGTCAAACCAACCATCCATATTTCCTCGGGCATCGTCCATGGAGGCATAGGGGTCGAATTGGGTGCTTTGAATGTAATTGCTCCTTTTGAAACCGTTCTCGCCCCCTTCCCAATGATTGATCCAATCCTTGGAAGGCAGATCCTGAATCAGCCAGTGGCTTATTCCCCAATGGTTGGGGACATAGTCCATGATAAGCTTCATCCCGCGTTTGTGGAGCCCTGCCGATAGTTGTGAATAATCCTCATTGGAGCCGTACCTGGGGTCGATTTGGTAAAGGTCGGCACTGGCATATCCGTGGTAGGAATAGGTCTTTTCATTGTCCAGGGTCAGCGGGGTGCTCCAAAGGGCCGTGGCCCCCAGATCGTGGAGGTAATCCAAATGGTCGATGATTCCCTGCAGGTCTCCCCCATGACGTCCCCCTTGATGGGACCTATCGGCCTTTTCGATCGTTTTCGGATGGCTGTCATTGGAAGGGTCCCCGTTGGCAAAGCGGTCGGGCATCAGAAGGTAGATCACATCGGAGGAATCAAAGCCTTTTCGAGCAGCGGAACCTTCCCGTCGGGCCCGGAATTCGTACTCATGGGAATCCATGGTCTTCTTGCCCCTAAGGAACCTGAGCTGCGCCGTTCCGGGTTCCACATCCTTGGTCTCCACGGTAAGGAAAAGATAATTTGGATTTTCCACCCTCACCACCTTTGTGATCTTGGCCCCATTGGAGAACTCCGCCCGGAGGTCGCCGATCTGGTCCCCGTACACCAAGAGTTCGAGTTGGGTCTGTTTCATGCCCACCCACCAGTTGGGGGGTTCTATCCGCTGCACTTGGCCATAGATCGGCACGCAAAGGAGCAGTATTAAAAGCCCGGTCAATTTTTTCATTTTTGTTTTTTTATCTGTGGTTGGATTCAATTTATCTGCAGTTCAAGGGTTGAGCGTCCTGGATTGGCCATCCACCAGGATGTCCAGGGCTTCCCCCTGCTCAAGTTCAAATTTGTTCCCCTTTTGGGTCACGGTGACCTTGACGATCCTGGAACGAAAATTGACCTTGAAGGAATAGGATTCCCATCGGGCCGGAATGTTGGGGGAAAAGGAAAGTCGATCCCCATCGATCCGCATCCCCCCAAAACCTTCCACAATACTGATCCAAGTGCCCGCCATTGAGGTGATGTGCAGTCCTTCCTCCACCTCCTTGTTGTAATCGTCCAGATCCAAGCGGGAAGTCCTTAAATAAAATTCATAGGCCTGTTCCATACGGCCCAATTTGGCGGCAAGGACCGCATGTACGCATGGGGAAAGGGAGGATTCGTGAAGGGTGAAGGATTCGTAATAATCGAAATGCCGTTCCAGTTCCCCCAGCTCGAAGCGATCCATGAAAAAATAGAAGCCCTGAAGGGTATCGGCCTGTTTGATATAGGGGGAACGCAGGATCCGATCCCAGCTCCAGTGTTGGTTGATCGGACGCTGTTTTGGGTCCAGTTCAAGGGCGGGGATCAGTTCCTTGTCCAAGAATCCGTCCTGTTGTAGATACAGTCCCAAGTCCTCGCTATAGGGGAAGTACATGGATTGGGCCACCTTTTGCCACTGGGAGGTCTCCTCCATATCGAATTTGGTCTTCTCCAAGATCCTTTTGTGATCATCGGGAAAATGTTCCCTGACCCGTTCCAATTGTTCAATGGTGTACTCCAGGCACCATTTGGCCATATAATTGGTATACCAATTATTGTTGACATTGTTCTCGTATTCATTGGGACCGGTAACCCCCAAGATCACATATTTTTCATGGTATTGGGACCAATTGGCACGCTGTTCCCAAAATCGTGCGATCCCGATAAGGACCTCCAGCCCCATTTCCGGGATATAGCTTTGATCCCCCGTATAGCGGGTATAGTTGAATATGGCATAGGCCATTGCGGCGTTCCGGTGAATTTCCTCAAAGGTGATTTCCCATTCGTTGTGGCATTCCTCCCCGTTCATGGTCACCATGGGGTAGAGGGCCGCCCCATTGGAGAATCCCAGTTTTTCCGCATTCTCAATGGCCTTTTCCAAATGGTCGTATCGATATTTCAGCAAGTTCCGCGCCACTCCCTGCTCCTTGGTCGACATATAGAAGGGGAGGCAATAGGCCTCGGTGTCCCAGTAGGTACTTCCCCCGTATTTCTCCCCTGTAAAGCCCTTGGGACCTATGTTCAATCGGGAATCCCTTCCCGTATAGGTCTGGTTCAACTGAAAAATGTTGAAGCGGATGCCCTGTTGGGCCCGGACATCCCCCTCAATGGTGATGTCGCTCATTTCCCATATCCCGGCCCATGTTTTTTTCTGCTCCTCCAAAAGTTGGTCGAACCCATGGGAGGAGGCCAAATCCAATAGACTATTGGCAGCTTCCTTCAACCCATTGGCATCGTGGTTGCGATCCACGGTATAGCCCCCGTATTTTATCAGTGTGGCCGGAACCCCTTTTTCGAGCTTTTGGGCAAAAACCACCCCTGCGGACAGCTCTGCCTTGAAACGTGTATCGGGAAGTTCCCTTTTAACCTCACCGTAGGTCAAATGGGCCTGCATAAAGGTGCATATGTTGAAGCCGGTTTTCATGGTATGGGAATGGATAAAGGCCCTGTTGTCCCGAGCTTCCACCTTGGTGGTGTTCCAGAACTTATCGTCCCAATTGCTGTCCATATTGTGGATTCCCGCATCGATATAGGGTTTGAACAATACAACGGCATCCCCGTTGATCGCGGTCACCCGGTAGTTTATTGCACCGAGCTCGTCCTTGGCCAGGCTCAGGAACCTGGTGGACACCACCTCGATTTCGAGCGAATTGGGCAGGATGGCGACAAAACTTCGGCGCAACCAGCCTTCCCTCATATTGAGTTCCCTTTTGAAATCCCTGACCCCCGAACAGAGGTCCAGATCCAGGGGAATCCCGTCCACCTCTAAGTCGATTCCGATCCAGTTGGGAGCGTTCAACACCTTGGCGAAATATTCGGGATAGCCATTTTTCCACCATCCCACCCGGGTTTTGTCCGGGTAGTATACCCCTGCTATATAACTGCCCTGAAAACTTGGGCCGGAATAGGTTTCCTCAAAGTTCGCGCGTTGGCCCATGGCCCCATTGCCCAGGCTGAAAAGGCTTTCCGAGGCCTTGACCCTATCCTTGTCAAAGCCCTCTTCTATAATGCTCCAGGCGTCGGCCAGTATATAATCTTGATTCATTTTCGCTATAAATGGATGTTGTGCTTTGTATTTTTTTCGATGTTATGGGCTTGATGTTTCCCGGCAGGGTATGGGGAACTCCTCCCGTCCCCGATCCCATTTTAGGCCTGTTGCGCCTTTAGGGTCCCCGGTTCGTCCACATCCTCCACTCTGGAAACCAATAAGGCCGCGGTCAAAAAGGCGATCCCACTGCCCATCAGGGCATAAATGGGCTGTCCGTTGTACAGGTATTGTACCATGGGTCCCCCGATCAGGGCATTGACAATCTGGGGAATCACTATAAAGAAATTAAAGATGCCCATATACACCCCCATTTTTTTGGCCGGAATGGAACCCGCCAGGATGGCATAGGGCATGGCCAGGATACTGCCCCAGGCAATACCGATTCCCACCATGGAGAGGATCAGCCAATTTCCATTGGGCATCACAAATATGGAGAGGAAACCCAGGCCACCGATCACCAGGGAGAGGGCATGGGTCCTTTTGCGACCGATCTGCTTGGCGATCGTCGGCAGAAAAAATGCATAGATCGCCGAGACCCCATTGTATATTCCAAAGAGGATTCCCACCCAATCGCCCGCATTTTGATAGGCAATGCTGCTGCTGTCGTTGGGATCCAATCCGTATACGTGTTGTGCGATGGCCGGGGTCGCAAAGACCCAGAGTCCGAAAAGCCCGAACCAGGAAAAAAACTGTACCCAACTCAATTGTCGCATGGTACGCGGCATTTTCCCGAAATCACTGAAGATGGCCATCAAGCCAAGTTCGGCCTCTTCTTCGGCCTGGTCCCCGTCCCCCCTTTGACTGAAAAGTTCCATTTCCGCAGGGGTATATTCCTTGGTCGTGATCACAGTGACCAAAATACTTGCGATAAGTACCACGGCCCCGATGATGAAGGACAGGACGAGGTTCAAGGGCACCTCCCCGACATCCGCAACATTGCTTACATCCAGCCAATTGGTCACCATATAGGGCAGCCAGGAACCGATTACGGCCCCGATCCCTATCAGCACCGTCTGTACACTGTATCCCAGGGTGCGCTGGTCCGAGGGTAGAATATCCGCGATCAAGGCCCTGAAGGGCTCCATGGCAATATTGAAGGAG
>CALDPL010000398.1 GCA_937911965.1 uncultured Allomuricauda sp.
CTTTGGGAAAAGGCACCGAAGGCAGCGCTATTACGAATCGCCCCCCCAATGGGTGGGGCTCAAATCCAGGGTAGAGTCCCTGGCGGTATGTTTCGCCAGGGCCCGGTACGGGTTCGACTACCATCTTGTGTTCTATGACATGACCACCCTTTATTTTGAGACCTTTGAATCCGATGGGCTGCGCAAGAACGATTTTTCCATGGACAACAAGTCCCAACAGCCCCAGATCCTGGTGGCCCTGATGGTCACCAAGGAAGGCCTGCCCATCTCATATGAGGTCTTTCCGGGCAACACCTTCGAAGGGCATACTCTGCCGTTGGAAATACCTCTCCCGCATATTTGTTTGTCTTGGGACGGACATAGATTCCCTGGGCCACCCTCCGTATATAACCTTCTTTTTCAATTCTATGGAGGGCTAATCGTACCACTTCGGAGAACCCATCTCCCGAAAGTCGTCAGGGAACAATAACTCTCCCAGTTTCCTTTTGGAAATACTTTTTTTTGGACTCGACGCTTTCCATGATTTGGATAATCCTGTTTTGTAACATATTTATCAAATATTTGTTACAATCCATTTTAAAGGAAAGTACCGAACCAATCACCAAACTCTACACCTTTTATATGGTTCTAAAATGACATCAATTAAATACAATTAAAAAACACTGAAATCAGTCAGTTGACAATGCTTTGATTCCATCTATATGGTGGTTCGTCGGGTGGTTGGGGGCATGTTATATCCTAGAGAGGAATGTTCCCGTGCTTTCTCCTGGGTCCCCTTAGCTTCTTTTTATCCAATAGGGCAAAGGACTTCAAGAGTTTTCTCCGGGTATCCCTGGGCAGGATCACCTCATCGACAAAACCCCGGGCCGCGGCCCTGTAGGGATTGGCAAATTTCTCAGCGTATTCGGCCTCTCGCTCCATTAATTGTTCTTCCGGGTTTTCCGCATCTTCGATTTCCCTTTTAAAGATGATTTCACTGGCCCCTTTGGCCCCCATCACCGCTATCTCGGCCCCAGGCCAAGCAAAGTTGAAATCCGCCCCGATATGTTTGGAATTCATCACGTCATAGGCCCCTCCGTAGGCCTTGCGGGTAATCACGGTGACCCTTGGGACCGTTGCTTCGCTTAGGGCGTACAGCAATTTGGCCCCCTCCGTGATGATCCCGTTCCATTCCTGGTCTGTTCCCGGTAAAAATCCGGGCACGTCCACCAAGACCAGCAAGGGAATGTTGAAGGCGTCGCAAAAACGGGTGAACCGGGCCGCCTTCTTCGAGGAACCCACATCGAGGACCCCTGCCAAAAACAGGGGCTGGTTAGCCACGATCCCAATGCTCCTTCCCCCCAGTCTGGCAAAGCCGGTAATGATGTTTTCGGCAAAGTCCCTATGGATCTCATAGAAACTGCCTTCATCTATGATGCCTTGGATCACCACGTGCATATCGTAGGGCTTGTTGGAGTTGTCCGGCACCGCGGTGGAAAGTTCCTCCCGGATTTCATCCTCTGGTTCAAAGGGCTTGGGGTGGGCCTTTTCCCGATTGTTCTGCGGCAGGTAATCGAGTAATTTCCTGATATCGTCCAGGCAGCTGGCATCATTGGAGGCCGTACGGTGCGCCACCCCAGATTTTGAGGCATGGGTGGCCGCCCCTCCCAATTCCTCCGAGCTCACTTCCTCATTGGTCACCGTTTTCACCACATTGGGACCGGTCACGAACATATAGCTGGTCCCCTCCACCATGATGGTAAAGTCGGTCATGGCCGGGGAATATACGGCTCCTCCCGCACAGGGCCCCATGATGGCGGAAATCTGTGGCACCACCCCGGAGGCCTGTACATTGCGATGGAAAATATCGGCATAGCCGCCCAGGGAGCGGACGCCCTCCTGGATTCGGGCCCCGCCCGAATCGTTGAGTCCCACTATGGGTGCCCCCACCTTTAGGGCCAGGTCCATGACCTTGCAAATTTTCTCAGCATGGGTCTCGGAGAGCGCCCCTCCAAAAACAGTGAAATCCTGGGCGTACACAAAGACCGGCCTCCCGTCTACGGTACCGTGGCCGGTGACCACCCCATCCCCGTAATAGATTTCCTCGTCCATCCCAAAATCGGTGGTCCTATGGGTTACCAAGGCTCCCATTTCCTCAAAGGAACCTTCGTCCAAAAAGTAATTGACCCGTTCGCGAGCGGTCAGTTTCTTTTTTTGATGTTGTTTCTCGATCCGTTTTTCCCCGCCTCCCTTATGGGCCAGGGCCAATTTTTCCTGAAGCGACTTTATTTTGGGGTCCATAGGTTTCAATTTTTTGGCAACCGCACTTTTTTCTTGTCTTCCATGTATTTGTACAGGGTCATCAGGGCCGCTATTTCCGCAAGTTCTTCCTCCTCTTGGGTCATCTCAATGGGTCGGTGATGCTCCCGTACAAAATGGGTGTCGAAATTCCCGGAGACAAAGGCGTCGTGGGAAAAGACAAAGCTTCCGAATTCCAGGGTGGTCCGCACCCCTTCCACCTGAAAATCGATGATGGCGCGCAACATCAAAAGGCGGGCTTCCTCCCGACTCGATCCGTGTACGATCAATTTGGCAAGCAGCGGGTCGTAGAATATCGGCACATCCATCCCCTGCCGATACCCGTTGTCCACACGGATTCCCGGTCCTTCGGGGGGGATGTAGGTGTCCAATCGGCCCACAGAGGGGAGAAAATCGTTCTTGGGGTCTTCGGCATAGATCCGGAGTTCCATCGCATGGCCTTTGATTCTCAGGTCTTCCTGGCTCAGGGGAAGCCGCTCTCCCCGGGCCACCCTGATCTGGAGTTCCACCAAGTCCAGACCGGTGATCAATTCGGTCACGGGATGCTCCACCTGCAGGCGGGTATTCATCTCCAGAAAATAAAAGTTCTTCTTGGCGTCCATCAGAAACTCCACGGTCCCCGCCCCTACATAGCCGCAGGCCTTGGCGACCCGAATCGCTGTCCGTCCCATTTCGTCCCTTAGGGCTTCGTCCAAAAAAGAAGAGGGGGCCTCTTCCACCACTTTTTGATGCCTTCTTTGGATGCTGCATTCCCGCTCGAACAAATGCAGGATGTTCCCATGGGTGTCCGCCATGATCTGGATTTCAATATGTCTAGGGGATTCAATGTATTTTTCCAAAAAGACGGACCCGTCCCCAAAGGCAGAACGGGCCTCACTGATCGCCCGCTGCATTCCGGATTCCAGTTCGTCCTCTTCCTGAACCACACGCATCCCTTTGCCACCGCCCCCGGCCGAAGCCTTGATCAACACCGGATAGCCCAGTTCCGAGGCAATTTTCCCGGCCTGCCCCAAATCGGCAATGGCCCGGTCCACTCCGGGAACCATGGGGATGTTGTGGGGCCTTAGGGCCTCCTTGGCGGCCAATTTGCTCCCCATCAACCGAATGGATTCGGAGTCGGGACCTATAAAGCGGATGCCGCTCCTTTCGACGGCTTCGGCAAAATCTGCGTTCTCGCTCAAAAAGCCGTAGCCCGGATGGATGCCGTCCACCTGCAGTTCCAGGGCAAGTTCCACGATCCGGTCTCCTTTCAAATAGGACTGTGCCGAAGGACCCTCCCCCAGGCAGACCGCCTGATCGGCCATCAGCACGTGGGGGGCATTGCGGTCCACGGTGGAATACACGGCCACGGTCTGTATGCCCATCCGCTGTGCCGTCCTTTGGATGCGCAGGGCGATTTCCCCTCTATTGGCAATCAATATCTTCTTCATCCCCTTATTCAAATTCCAACAACAATTGTTTCTTGTCCACGGTATCCCCCTGTCCCACCATGATTTTTTTTATGGTCCCCTCCCGTGGGGAGCCGATGATGTTTTCCATCTTCATCGCTTCCAAGACCAAAAGACGGTCCCCTTTTTCGACCCGATCTCCCACTTGGACCAGTACTTCCAACAACAATCCCGGCATGGGGGCGATCACTGAATCCACATCCGGGCCCCCGTTGGTTTGAAAGCCCAGGGTCTTGATAAGTTGGTCCAAGGGGGTCTCCAAGGAAGTTTCATATTTTTTTCCATTGATTTCCACCAGATAGCGGCCTTTGTTAAAATCGGATTTCAACCATTTGATCCGATACCCCCTGCCCTCCTTGATCAGGTGGTGGCCGTCGGTCCCCATCTTTACCACATCCAGGGAGGCAAGCGCTTCCCCACTGGGCTTGAATTCCATTTCTTCCCCGACCCTGACCGTATACGAATCATCCATAAGCTGATATTTCGCTTCGGATAAATATAAGGGTAATGCTCCAAAAATTCATAAAAACCTCTTTTGGTTCCCAGGTATGTGGCAGTGGCCTTCCTCCTTTTTGGATCCCGATCGCCCCAGGGGATCCACAGCTTGTATCAAATGTTTATTTTTGGACCAAATTCCAATATATGCTGATCATAGGGATTGCCGGGGGCACTGGAAGCGGGAAGACCACCGTGGTCGACCAGATCGTGGGTGAACTTTCCCCCGATGAGGTAGGGGTCATTTCACAGGATTCCTATTACAACGACCTTTCCCATATGAGTCGTGAGGAACGGGGATCCGTCAATTTTGACCATCCCAATTCCATAGATTTTGAACTGTTGATCGACCATCTGAAACAACTCAGGATGGGAAAGTCCGTCCAGACCCCAATCTATTCCTTTGTGGAAGAGACCCGTATGGAGGAGACCGTCACCACCCTTCCCCGAAAGGTGATGATCGTGGAGGGCATCCTGGTGCTGTCCAATCCCAGGCTGAGGGATGAAATGGACATCAAGATTTTTGTGCATGCCGATTCCGACGAGCGTCTGATTCGAAGGCTGCAAAGGGATATCCGGGAACGGGGCCATGACCTGGATAAGGTCCTCAGCCGGTACCTGAATGCCGTAAAGCCCATGCACGAGCAATTCATCGAGCCTTCCAAGGAATTTGCGGACCTGATCATCCCGAACAACCGCTACAACACCATCGCGGTGGATTTGCTCAGGTCCATAATCAAAAATAAATTGGCATAGGATGGACCTCAAGGAATTGAAAGGCAAAAAATGGTTCAAATTCTTTACCAATACCTATATTCTGGTATTGACCCTATTTGTGATATGGATGGCCTTCTTCGATACCAATTCCCTGATGATCCATTTGGAACTGCGAAAGGAGATCAGGAAACTGGAACGGCAAAAGGAGTTCTTGAAGGAAGAGATCGAAAAGGACCGGGAGGTGCTCGAGAAAATGTCGGACGAGGGGGAACTGGAACGGCTGGCCCGTGAAAAATACTATATGAAAAAGGAAAATGAAGAAATTTTCCTGATCGAATACCAGGACAGTGTAAAAAAAGGAAAAGATGAATGAAACTGATCTTTTTGAGGGCTTTCCATCGGTTTCCGCCAAGGCCTGGAAACAGCGGATCCAGTACGACCTGAAAGGAGCGGACTACAACGAGAGTCTGGTTTGGGAATCCCTGGAGGGCATCAAGGTCAAACCCTTCTACCACAGCGAGGACCTGGAGGGTGTTGAAGCCTTCCCCTTCGAAAGGGAGGGACGACCTTGGATGATTGCCCAGGAGCTCTATGCCGCCGATTCCGACAAGACCGGCCACCGGGCCCTGACGCTCCTCCAAAAAGGGGTGGACAGTCCGATCTTCACCCTGCCCTCGCAGGATGTGGATTTCAAGGCCCTGCTTTCAAAAATCGAGCTGGACCGGGTGCCGTTGCATTTCAATTTCCTGTTTTTGGAGGTGGGGGCAATAAAAAGACTGCTCTCCAAGATCGAGGGGCATAAAGCCCCGATTTATTTCAATCTGGATCCCATCGGGCAATTGGTCCGGGAAGGAAATTGGTTCCATGGTTTCGATCGGGACTTCGAACATTTGGGGGAAGTCCTCGGGTCGGCAACTTCCCAAGGACCCGGTTCCATCCTGGGTATCGATATGGCGCACTGCCACGAGGCCGGGGCCAACGCGGTACAGCAATTGGCCTATGGTCTGGCCCACGCCAATGAGTACCTGCACCATTTTGCCCATGGACCCAGGAAAACAGTTTTCCCGGGCAAATCCTTTCCCATCTGTTTCCAAGTGGCCATGGGAAGCAATTATTTCTTTGAGATTGCCAAGATCAGGGCACTGCGTTGGCTGTGGAACAGCCTTTTGGGGGAATATGGCCTGGTCGGGGACTGCCATATCCTCGCCCGTCCCGGCCGAAGGAACAAGACCCTCTACGATTACAATGTGAACTTGCTGCGCTGCACCTCCGAATGCATGTCGGCCATTTTGGGGGGAGCCGATACGGTATGCAACCTGCCCTATGATGCCCTTTACCACAAGGACAATGAATTTGGGCAACGCCTGGCCAGGAACCAATTGCTCATCCTCAGGGAGGAAAGCCATTTCAACAGAATATCCCATGCCGCCAATGGGGCCTATTATATCGAGACCCTTACCCGGCAATTGGCCCAGGGCGCCTTGGAGCTTTTCAAGGGAATCGAGGCTGGGGGCGGGTTCATCAACTCCCTTAAAAAGGGGAGCATCCAAAAAAAGATAAAAGGAAACGCAGCCAGGGAGCAACAGCTCTTCGATGCCGGAAAAATTGTCTCCCTGGGGACCAACAGCCATCAAAACCCGGAAGATCGCATCAAGGGGGAACTGCAGCTCCATCCCTTTGCAAAGACCCGGGTCCGCAAGACCTTGATCGAGCCCATTGTGGCCCGAAGATTGGCCGAGGGCCTGGAACAAAAAAGATTGGAAGATGAGTAGAAAGGACCTTCAACAAATGGAATTGGGCGGTACCAAGGACAGGGCGTCCCAAAAAAAAGAGGGCCCGAGCTTTGCGGCGGGACTCCCCCCTTACCTTCGGGGCCCCTATTCCACCATGTATGTCCGTCGGCCCTGGACCATTCGCCAATACGCGGGCTTCTCCACGGC
>CALDPL010000399.1 GCA_937911965.1 uncultured Allomuricauda sp.
AAATCCACAGTTCCGTCCCGGTCTTCATCCACCCCATAGGTTCCATCCTCCAAGGCGATCTGCCCGGAACCATAGGACCTGAAACGGTCTTCGAAGCTGTTGGCCGTGGCATCGGCAATGGATTTGAAATCCCTGAACCTGCCCCTGGAAATAAAGGGCTGCCCCCAGTACTGAACACTCAGGTCGGGATTGATGGTATAGTTCAGGCGCAGCGACATGCTCAGGGTGCGCTGGTCCAGGCTCGCGTTCAAATAGCGGGGGGAACCGTCCCCGGTGGTGACATTGCCGATGAACTGCAATTTATCCCTATTGAGCTCCAAACCGGGAAGGATGGAGGCCTTCAGGGCATTGAAGGGTTGGTATACCAGGCCGATCTCAAAGGTTCGGATGTCAAGGGATCGGTCCAGGGCCAACTTGCCGGAGGTGAACAGGCTGAAGGACAATTTTTTCCTGCCGTCGGTTTCCACACTGCCATGGTATCCGATCCAAGGGGACAGCCTGAGCCTGGGACCGCCCCTGAGGGCATAATTGCTGTATTCCTTGGGAGCATAGTTGAACCCCGCATTGGAAAACCAGTTGCCCTTCCATTCCTGCCACCCATTGGTATTGAACATCAATAGGTTGTGCTTGCCCCCGAAATCCCAGGCCGACCAATGGTTGTAATTGATGCCCAGCCTTCTAAAGGTCCCGTCCGGTTTCAGGCTTTGGTAGCCCACCCAGGTGTAGTGTCTGATATCGTCGGCCTGCCGCTGGAAACCCAGATCGTTCAACTCCAGTTCGGGCGACCTCCAGGTCCCTCCCGATTCGAACCGCCAATGGCCCTTGCCCGTTTTCCCGATCTGGAGGTTCCCGCCCGTGCCCGTAAGGGAGGTGCGGGTACTGTCCAGGGCCAGGTGGCCGGCATCCACCCTTTGGAAGAGGTGGGCGATGGAAGCCTGCGTATTGGCAATGGCCCGCCGGCTTCCCCGTACTTGGCTCAGGATCACATCCCCTCCCACATACCAATGCCTGTTGTCCCATTGGTGCTTGAAGTCCAAGGCCCCTGTATAGGCGGAGCGGTGCAAAAAGTCCAGTTCCTCCCCAAGGGCCTCCCGGTTGGTGGCCGTGAGGATTCCCCCCACATAGGTATTGCGCCGGTTGAAATCCTTCTGCAAGCGGCCCACAAAATAATTGGTCAAGGGTTCCACCACTTCCCTCCCACGGCTGCCGTCCGCTTCCAGGATTTTGGCATGCCGCCTGGCGGTGACACTCTCCAAGATTCCAATGGACCATCCTTTTTTGGTCTTTCCGCTGAACTTGGCCGCCCCGATGATCGGGGTATTGTCCGGCCGGTCCACAACCCCGCCCGGGCCGGCTTCCACAACCCCCTGCGGACTGCGCCCGATCCTCCTGGAGTAAAACAGATTGTCGGAGTTAAAGGTATTCCCGGCCTCCGATCGGGATACGCTCAAATCAAAGATGTTCTTGTTCTCCACAAAAAAAGGCCGTCTTTCCTCAAAGAAAATCTGGAAGCCGTCCAGGGCAATGGCCGATGGATCCGCATCCACCTGCCCGAAATCGGGATTCACCGTCAGGTCCAGGGTCAGGTCATTGGTGATGCCCAGCTTGGCGTCCAGGCCCCCTGTGAATTCCCCATCCCTTCCATCCCGAAAGGGGTTGCCCTCCTCCTTGGGGTAGGTCTCCATACGGGCCACCGTATAGGGCTGGACCTCCAACTGCCTTTGGGGTTGCAGGTCCTTGAGCCCATGGAGTTCCCCGAATTCACTGACAAAGCCGGGGGCTCCCACCGGAAGGCGCTGCCATACCGAGCGTTCCTCCTTTCTAAAATACCGTCTCATGACCTGCAGGCCCCAGACCTGTTCCTTCCCATTGCCAAACTTGAGCTGGCTCAGGGGGATTCTCATCTCCGCGTTCCAGCCCTCCCCGTCGATCTGGGTCCTCGCGTACCAGATGGGATTCCAACTGTTGTCCTCATTGGCCCCGTTGTTCGATTCCAAAAGGTCCCCCTTTACCCCGGCGGCGGTCACCACAAACCCAAAGGCCGTTCTCAAATCGTGGTAGCTGTCGATAAAGACCCCCACCCA
>CALDPL010000400.1 GCA_937911965.1 uncultured Allomuricauda sp.
ACAGAACACCTTTACCGAATCCCTGTTTTATTGGGTAGATCCCGAATTCCTGGACATTTTTGATCTGGAACTCCTCCAAGGAAACCCCTCGGCCCTGGACCGGCCCAACACCGTCCTGCTTTCCCAGAAGGCGGCCCAAGCCTATTTCAAGGGCGAAGACCCCTTGGGCAGGACCCTGCTCGTGGACAACGGCACCGAACTGGAAGTGACCGGGGTGTATCGGAATTTCCCCTCGAACAGCACCATGGACGCCGAGATCCTGGCCTCCAGCCTGGGGTCGTGGTTTGAACAAAACAAAACCTGGTCCAACGCCAGTTTCGAGACTTATCTGTTGCTCGGGGAAGGGGCTTCCCCCTCCCAGGTACAGGCCCAAATGGACCGGCTGTTGGACGCCCCCCTCCCCAAAGCGGAACAATGGTATTCCCTGGGCCTGCAGCCCATGGCCCGAGTGCATCTGTACTCCGCTTCCTATGACAATTCCTATACCTCCAAGATCGGGAACATCAAAGAGGTCCGCAACCTGACCTATCTCGCCCTTTTGATCCTCTTGATCGCCTGTGTCAATTATATGAACCTCACCACGGCCCGAAGCCAAAAACGAGCCAAGGAGGTGGGCATCAACAAGACATTGGGGGCTTCCTCAAGTTCCCTGATCCGTCGCTTCTACGTGGAAACCGGACTGATCACAGGCTTGGCCATGGCCTTGGGGATCGTGTTGGCCATGCTGTTGCTCTCTCCCTTCAAAACCCTTATCGGGCAAGACATCGACCCCTCGCTTTTGCTGCAACCCGTCTTCGTGTTGGGGGTACTCCTGCTCTGGGCCTTGACCACCCTGATCTCCGGCCTTTACCCCTCCCTTTACCTATCCCGCTTCCTGCCCCGGGAAACCCTGTCCCCGGGCCTAAAGGGAGGGAAAGGAAATGTTTTGGTGAGACAGGGTCTGGTCATCGCACAATTTGCCGCCTCCACGGCCCTGATCGTGGGCGTATTGGTCATTCATGAGCAAACCCGCTATATCCAGAGCAAGAACCTGGGGTTCACCCCCGAAAACGTCCTGGCCCTATCGGTTGGCGGGCTGGGAACCCAAGCGAACAGAAGCGCATTGGCCCAGGAAATCGAGAAACAGGTCGGGGTCACCGCCCTGGCCTATGCCCAAGGATATCCCAGTATGGGGGTCAGTGGGAGGACCCTGAAAAAAAATCCCTCGGACACGGAGGGTCTGAGCATCAACACCAATGTGGCCGATGCAGGCATTGTGGAGGCCCTTCGATTGAACCTTTTGGCCGGCAGTGACCTGCCCAGGAACAAAGCTGAAGGGGACACCTTGATGGAGGTGGTCCTGAACAGGACCGCTGTGGATTTTCTGGGATACGATCCCCGGGAAGCCATCGGCAAGGTGGTCCACATCGGCTTGACCTACACCATTGTGGGGGTTGTTGAGGATTTCAATTACGAATCCCTGCACCGACCCATAGGGGCCTATGCCTTCCACAACAACCCCTCGGAAGCCAAGTCCTTTATGTTGGTGCGTTTCACAACGGAACAATTGTCCCGGACCCTGGAAGGTATGGAAGCGGCCTTCAACTCGGTGGCCCCCAACCTGAATTTCGAATACAGCTTTTTGGACCGAAACCTTGAAAAACTGTACAAAAGGGAAAAACGGGCCGCACAGACCAGCATGGTATTCTGCCTTTTGGCCATTTTGGTGGCCGCCATGGGCCTCTTTGGATTGGCGGCCCATACCGCGGAACAGCGCAGAAAGGAAATCGGCATCCGCAAGGTCCTGGGGGCCTCGGTGGCCAGTATAGGGCGTATGTTGTCCAAGGATTTCGCCAAATTGGTCTTTTTGGCCCTGCTCATCGGTTTTCCACTGGCCTATTTGGCCATGGAACACTGGTTACAGGGCTTCGCCTATCGGGTGGACATCCAAGGATGGGTGTTCGTCCTGGCCGGGGCCATGGCCCTGGGCATTGCCCTGATACCCATAGGATACCAATCCATACGGGCCGCAAGGGTCGATCCGGCCAAGAGTCTGAAAACCGAATAATCGATAAAATCCACGACCATGCTGAAGAACAACCTAAAAATAGCCTGGAGAAGCCTTAAGAAACAACCCTTCTTCACCTTTCTCAACAGTTTTGGCCTGGCCATCGGAATGGCGGGGGGACTTTTGCTCTGCCTGTACATCCACGATGAACTCGGCAACAACGGCATGTTCGCCGATGCCGATCGCATCCATAGGGTCAATGCCGACATCAAATTCGGGGGCAAGGAAGAACACTTGGCCGAAGTCTCCGCTCCCATGGCCCAGGCCATATTGACCGATATCCCCGAAGTGGAACTGGTCACCAGACTCCGGAACATAGGGAGTGTAATGCTCCGTGCCCAAGGGGCCACCGACAACATCCGGGAAGGCTCTGTCGCCTATGCCGATTCCACCCTCTTCCGGATGCTCGGCATCGAACTTGTCCATGGGGATGCCAGAACCGCTTTAAAGGAACCCAATACCATGGTCATGACCCGGACCGCCGCCGAAAAACATTTCCCCGTGGAAGAGGCCCTCGGGAGGACCGTACTGATCAACGACGATCGGGTCTATCGGGTGACCGGCATCATCGAGGACCTGCCCAAGAATTCTTTTTTGAGGGACCGGGGAATTCTCCTGGCCATGTCCGGATATAGGGATGCCCAGCTGGGGGAATGGGGAAGCCACAACTATTACACCCTGATCAAACTGCTGCCCGGTGCCAAGGTGGAAGGCCTGCAGGGCAAACTGCAACAAATGCTGGGGCGATACGTCATCCCCTTTGTACAGAAATACTATCCCGGGATCACCGAACAACAATTCCGGGATTCTGGAAATTATTTGAATTACAGCACCATACCCTTGACGGACATCCATTTGCATTCGGGAAGGAATCCGGAGTTCAGTGCCGTGGGCAGCATCAAGAACGTCTACATACTCGGGGCCATTGCCCTGATCCTCCTGCTGCTTGCCAGCGTCAACTTTATGAACCTCACCACGGCACATTCCCTGAGAAGGGCCAAGGAAATCGGGATCCGAAAAACCTTGGGTTCCCAAAAAAGTGGCCTGGTGGCACAATTTCTTACGGAATCGGGCCTGATGACCCTGGGATCCTTGGTCCTGGCCATGATATTGGCCACTGCCGCCATGCCCTTTTACAACCAACTCAGCGGCAGGGAACTGTCCATCCCCTTTGGCAGTCCGGGCTTTTGGCTGCTCTTGCTCTTGGCCACCTTGCTGCTGGGCCTGCTCTCGGGCAGTTATCCCGCCCTGTACATGTCCCGCTTTGTCGCCGCAAAAGTCCTCAAGGGAGAGGGGGACCAGGCCTTGGGAGGGGGCCGCGTCCGCAACGGGTTGGTGATCCTCCAATTTTCGATTTCGGTCTTTTTGATCGTGGGTACCCTCACGGTCTTCCAACAGTTGAGGTACATACAGGGGAAGGACCTGGGCTATGACAAAAACCAGATCTTGGTCATCCGGGGAATCGGAGCCCTGGATGGAAAAGATCGGGCCTTCAAGGAGGTGGTGACCCAATTGGGACAGGTCCAATCCGCCACCCTGAGCAACTTTCTTCCCACCCCCTCTTCCCGCAGCAGCGGCCCGCTGATGTTGGAGGATGACCCAAGCCAGGAAAACACCCTCAACCTGCAAAAATGGGTCGTGGATCCGGATTACCTGCCCACCATGGAACTGGACCTGGTCTCCGGCAGGAATTTTGACCCCGGCCGAATGGCCACCGATTCCACAGGGGTCATCCTCAATGAAAAGGCAGTGGCCGTTTTGGGAAAAACCCCCGAGACCGTCTTGGGAACCCGGTTTGTGGACAATTTCGATGACGGTACGACCATAAGGGTAATCGGGGTGGTGCGGAATTTCCATTACGAATCCCTTAGGGACGAGGTAGGGGCATTGGGACTGATGATGGGAAACCAGCAGCCCGAATATCTGGCCCTTAAGCTCCAAGGGGGGGAGGTCTCCAGGACCCTTTCCGAGCTGGAGGAGCTCTGGAAGTCCATGGCCCCGGGCCAACCCTTTGAACACTATTTTATGGACGATTCCTTCAACAACAGCTATCAGGCCGAACAACGATTGGGAAAACTCTTCCTGTTGTTCACCTTCCTATCCATTTTCATCGCCTGTCTGGGCCTGTTGGGCCTGGCGGCCTTCAACGCCCAAAAACGGGTCAAGGAGATCGGCATCAGAAAAGTGCTGGGTGCCGGGGTGGGACAGATCGCCTATCGGCTGTCGGTGGACTTCCTAAAGCTGGTGGGCATCTCCATACTCATCGCCCTGCCCTTGGGCTGGTTTGCCATGAACCGCTGGCTAGAGGACTTTTCCTATCGGATCGACATTCCTTGGTGGGTGTTCGCCCTTTCGGCCCTGATGGCCCTGGGGGTGGCCTTGTTGACGGTGAGCTACCAAAGCATCAAGGCCGCCCTGCTCAGCCCGGTAAAAAGCCTGCGGACGGATTAAAAACAAACAACAGAACCAAAAACGAACCCTCGTGTTAAGGAACAATTTAAAAATCGCCTGGAGGAATATCCTCAAAAACAAACTCTTTTCCCTGATCAACGTCATCGGGCTCTCCATAGGCATCTGTGCCGCCATGGTCATAGGCAGCATCGTGTATTACGACCTCAGTTTCGATCGTTTCCATAAGGATGGTGATAAAATCTTCCGGATCACCACGGTCTTCAAAACCAAAGAGCGGGAATTTTCAAACCGGGGGGTGGCCCTGCCCTTGATGCGGACCTTCAGGGAAGGGGTGGCCGGAGTGGAAATCGCCGCACCCTTTTTCAATACCGGTTTTCATAGGGTGGAAAACCGGGATGCTGCCCTCAAATTCAAAAACTCCGAGGATGCCATCTTTGCCGACGGTGCCTATTTCGAACTCTTTGAATATTCCTGGCTGGCCGGGGATGCCAAAACGGCGCTTTCCCAACCCTATAGGGTGGTACTGGCCAAGGCCAAGGCCGAAAAGTACTTCCCCCATACGCCCCTGCCCGAGCTTTTGGGAAGGACGTTGGTCTACAACGATTCCATCCCCGTAACGGTCAGCGGCATCGTGGCGCCCCTAGCTGGGAAGACCGACCTGAACTTCGATGAATTCATGTCCCTGTCCTCGTCCAAGGGGTTCAATCAAGGGGACCTGGCCACGGACGATGAATGGGACAGCACCAGTTCTTCGCATCAATTCTTCATCAAGGTGCGGGACGAGGCCAGCCTGCCCGGGATCCAGGCCCGTTTGGACGCCCTGGCCCTCGAACACAAAAGCACCGAACCCTGGGCCCTGGAAAATGAGCAATCCTATGCATTGCAGGCCTTGTCCGAACTTCATTTTGAAGGGGAAAACGGGAACTTCCCTTTTGACAATTCCGAACATGTGGCCAGTAAAAAGGTCTTGAAAAGTCTGGCACTGGTGGCCCTGTTCCTCCTGCTCCTGGGATGCGCCAATTTCATCAACCTGAACTCCGCCCAAGCCCTGACCCGGGCCAAGGAGATCGGGATACGAAAGACCCTGGGAAGCTCCAAAAGGCAAGTGATCCTTCAATTTTTGGGTGAGACCTTCATCCTTACCCTATTGGCCGCCCTCCTGTCCCTGATCCTGGCCCCCTTGCTCCTGAATCGGTTTGCGGACTTTTTGCCCGCGGACATCGACCTCAGCCCCTTGTACAGCGCTGTGGGAATGTCGGGCATCCTGTTGTTGATCCTCTTGGTGAGCTTGGTGTCCGGCTTCTATCCGGCCTTTGTGCTCTCCAAATTCAAGCCCGTTTCCGTCCTTAAAGGGCAGTTCTCCAAAGGGGACAAGGGGGTGCGCTTGAGAAAGACCCTGACCGTCTTCCAATTTGTGGTGGCCCAGGTCTTTGTCATTGCCACCCTGCTTGTGGGCAAGCAGTTGTACTTTGCCATGAACCGGGACACGGGAATCAAAACCGAGGCGATCGCCCACATCAATACCCCCTGGAACGACCGCGTCCCACAGAAAAGGGAACGGCTGTTCGATCAGATCAAGGAAATCAACGGGCTGACCCAGGTCAGTTGGGGCAATCGCCCCCCCACTTCAAACAGCGTAAACTCCACCCTGCTGACCCATTTCAAGGATGGGGCCGAAAGCCATCAGTCCACCGAGATGCTATGGGGCGATCTGGACTATCTGAAGACCTATGGAATTCCCATCATCGCCGGGAGGGAACGCCTAAACGACAGCATCAGGGAATATGTGGTCAATGAAACCCTTGCCAGGACCCTGGGATATCAAGACCCGGGCGAAATGGTGGGGACCACCCTCAAATGGGACACCCTGCAGATACCCGTGGTGGGGGTGATGCGGGATTTCAACCAGCGGTCCCTGCGTTCCGTGATCAAACCCATGGCCCTCACCGGGAATTGGAGCCATGGCAGATCCAACTTCAACAATATAAACTTTGACCTGGGAAGCACTGTGGAGCAATGGCCAAAGACCATCGAGGCCATTGAACGGGCCTGGGCCTCCGTCTACCCGGAGGAGGAATTCCAGGTCCATTTCATGGAAGAAACCCTAAAGGGCTTCTACCATAAGGAACGCAGCACGGTTCAACTCCTGGGTTGGGCCACGGGCCTGGCCATCCTGATCAGCTGTCTCGGCCTGTTGGGCCTGGCGGTCTATACCACCGAGCGCCGGGTCAAGGAAATCGGGATCCGCAAGGTATTGGGGGCCAACCTGACGCAATTGAACCTCCTGCTTTGCAGGGAATCCCTGATCTTGGTGGGACTGGCATTTGTCATTTCAGTGCCCATTTCATACTACCTTTTGGAGCAATGGATGCAGGATTTTGCCTATAGGACCTCCATGAGCTGGTGGGTGTTCCTGCTCAGCGGTCTGGGAATGTTGGCGGTGGCCCTGATCACCCTGATGGCCCGAACCCATAGGTCGGCCAACACAAACCCTGTTGAATGTCTGCGGACCGAATAATGACGGACACCCCAAACCCAACAAAAAAAGATTATGATCGGAATAAAGACTTTCTTGCGCCATCTCTCACGGAACAAAATGTACACCGCGGTGATCCTCGGGGGATTTTCACTTTCCCTGACCTTTGTAGTGCTCCTTGGACTGTACATCAAAAATGAAACCTCCGTGGACAATTTCCACAAGAACGGGGACCGGATCTATAGATTGGAACACGAGAGCGTGGATTTCTCCGCCCCCATTGCCGTGGACCTAAAACGGGAGTACAATGAAATCGAGACCTTCACAAGGGTGTTGAATTCCTCGGGAAGGATATCGGCCCCGGGCAGCCAAAAAATCAAATTCGACTATCTGGGGGTGGACCCGGACTTTTTTGGGATGTTCTCCTTTGAACTGCTCAAGGGCAGGGCAGAAGAAGTACTGCAAACCGAGGACGGCATCGTTCTTTCCAGGGCCTTGGCCAACCGATTGTTCGGTTCCTTGGAAGTCCTGGGAGAAACCGTTTTAATTGGGGGGGACCACAAATTCACCGTCAGGGGGATCATGGAGGATTTTCCCGACAACACCCATTTTACGCCCCAAGGGGCCTTGGTCAATCTAAGGGCCCTTAAAAGATTATGGGGCTTTGAAGCCATTATGGAGGAATACGGCTTCTGTTCCATGAGCATCTACTTCATGTCTAGGCCCAATGCCGATCTCCCCTCCAAAGCGCCACAGATTTTGGACCACTTCAAGGAAAACTTTTGGCTCTATAAGGAGGGTTGGGCCAAGACCGTGGAATTCACGCCCCTAAAGGAATTGTATTTCAGCACCAAAGTGGGCCATGGGAACAAGAGCTCCAGCAAAACCCTGATCCTGGTACTTGCCTTCATCGTCATGTTGATCCTGGTCCTGGCCGTGGGGAACTACATCAATTTGACCATGGCCCAGGCCGGTATCCGGGCCAAGGAAGTCTCAATGAAAAAGCTCCTTGGAGGTTCAAGGGGACAGCTGATGCTCCAGTTGGTGGGGGAATCTTTCCTTCTGTGCCTATCCGCATTCCTTATCGCATTTCTGCTGGCCAAGATCCTGGAATCCCCCTTGGAATCCTTCCTGGGTTCCCCCCTAGATCTCCAAGGCGCCCTGACCCCTGCCAATATGCTGCTCGTCCTTGTGGCAGCGATGGGTATTTCCTTTGTTTCCGGAATCGTCCCCGCTTGGAAAATTTCACGGCTCAAGCCTTTGGAGGTGATCCAGGGCGAAGTCTCGAACAGGACCAAAAATGTCTATTCAAAGATCTTTATCACCTTTCAGTACACCGTGGCCATAGCGCTATTGTCCAGCAGTTGGATCATCCTCAAACAGACCGATTACCTCAGGAACAAGGAACTGGGCTTCGACAAGGACCATATCGTGTATATGGAATATTTGGGGAGGACAGACCAAAAAAAGGCCATCAAGGAGGAACTGGGCAAGATTCCCGGAGTGAGGGAAGTCTCCGTGATGTGGCAAAGTCCTTTGAGCGGGGGGAGCAACATCACCTTTGAAACCCTCGGAAAATCCGTGAGCTTTCAGGAAATGACGGCGGATTCTTCCTTTTTCAAGCTATTCTCCATCGAGGTCACCCCCACCCCCGCGGCCTATTCCCCCGAAGGGGTCATCCTGAACGAGGCCGCCCTAAAGGTCCTGGAGCTCGGGGACAACCCGGTTTCGTTTAAGATGGAGGACACCGAAGTTCCAATATTGGGAATCGTAAAGGACTTCCATTTCAAACAATTGTACGACAAAATAGGCCCCCTGGCCATACGACAACAGACCGAGGGCTTCAATGCGGACCAAGTTTTCATCAAGGTGGACCCCAAGGGGATGGAACGCAGCCTGGAGCAGATCAAAACAGTTTATGGAAACTTGGTGGGGGATGTACAATTTGAATTGGGATTTGTGGACCAAACCATGGAACAGTGGTACGAAAGGGAGGAACGCACTGGAAAGATCCTGGGCTATTTCACCATCCTGGCCGTGGTCATTTCCTCCATGGGTATCCTGGCCATGGCCACCTTTTATATGCAACAGCGGAGAAAGGAAATCGCCATCAGAAAAGTGAACGGGGCAGGCATCGGCACGGTCCTGCTGCTTTTGAACCGGGATTTTGTCAAATGGGTGGGCCTGGCCTTTGTCATCGCAGTTCCCATTTCCTGGTATGCCATGCATTCTTGGCTCGAGGGATTTGCCTATAGGACCGAGATCGGCCCCTTGGCCTTTGTATTGGCCGGGGCCTTCACCCTGATGGTGGCCCTGTTGACCGTAAGCTGGCAGAGCTATAAGGCCGCAAGGACCAATCCCGTGGACGCCCTGAGATCTCAATGATCGTGGGGACCGAGGAAAAACGAATCAAAAAAGTCAAAAATCATGTTTAGGAATTATTTTAAGGTGGCCTGGCGCAACTTGACCCAAAACAAGGTCCACTCCTCCATAAATGTTTTGGGCCTGAGCATTGGATTGGCCTCTGTCATGCTGATCATCCTCTATATAAAGGATGAGGTCAGCTATGACCGATTTCACAAAGAAGTCGGGGCCATCCACCGCATTGTCAGCCAACAGTACAATGAGGGCGGGCTGCCCGAAAACAAGGAATCGATTACGGGCCACCTCCAAGGCCCGCGGTTTATGGCGGGCATTCCCGAAATTGAGCAGTATGTGAGATTGCACGGGGATCGGGTGGACGTAAAAACCGGAACGGAGGTCTTTTCCCAAGAGCTGTTGCGTTCCGACCCCAACTTTTTCTCCATGTTCTCTTTCCCATTGATCCATGGGAATCCCGAAACTTGCTTAGGGAATCCAAATTCAGTGGTAATTTCCGAGGATTTCGCCCTCAGGCAATTTGGCAGCCTCGATGCCGTGGGCAAGACCCTGATGCTCAAGGGAAGGGAATCCTTTGCCGCCAACACCGCAACAGAATCCTTTGAGCCCCATACCGTGACTGCGGTCGCCAAGAGGAGCCCCGAGAATTCCTCCATAAAATTTGATATGGTCCTGCCCTTGGAGGTGCCCCAAGAAGCCTTGGGCAACGACTACAATTGGTTCAATTTTTTCTTGAACACCTTTGTTTCCCTACAACCGGGGGCCAATGTGGCAACGGTCGATGAAAAGATGCAGCAACTCTATGTGTCGCAATCTTCCGAGGTGGCAAAGATCCTCAATGCCCAATACGGAGGTTACGACATCCCCGCCACCTATTATCTACAGCCCTTTACGGACATGCACCTCAACGCGGAACTTTCGGTGGGGAACGGACTTTCGGATGCCAGCAGCCCCACCTACTCCTATGTGCTGTCGGCCATCGCAGTGTTCATCTTACTGATAGCCTGCATCAATTTCATCAACCTTACCGTGGCCCGGTCCGTGAGAAGGTCCCGGGAAATCGGCATACGAAAAGTGGTGGGAGGGAAGCGAAAACAATTGATCCTACAATTTTTGGGAGAATCCCTTTTGCTTTGCCTTATAGCCTTTGCATTGGCCATTCCATTGGTCCAAATGGCCCTGCCCCTGCTGAATGAGCTTTCAAACAAGGCTTTGGCCCTGTCCTATTTGTTTGACGCCCGATTGGTCCTAGGCTATGTCGCACTGTTTGTTTCCACAGGATTCTTGGCCGGATTCTATCCGGCATTGATTCTGTCCAAATTCAAACCCGTGGACACCCTGTACAACCGTTTTGTGCTTTCAGGAAAAAACCGACTGCAAAAATCCTTGGTGGTCCTCCAGTTTGCCTTGGCGTCTTTTCTTATCATAGGCACTTTGGTCATCAACAGACAGTTCGATTATTTGATTTCCCAGGAATTGGGCTACGACGATTCCGATCTGGTCCTTGTGGAAAAACAGGGTTTGACCCGAGAGGAATTGGCCCTGTTTCGGGACAGGCTGGTTTCCGGGGGCAATATCCTGGAAGTCGAGGGCAAGAGCGGTGGTTCTTGGGTCACCGTGGCCAAGGTGGGGACGGGCAAGCAGATCCAGTTTGTCCAAGAAACGGTTAGCCAAGGCTATGCCCCCCTATTGGACCTATCGATGAGCGCAGGCAGGAACTTTTCAATGGACCATCCTTCGGATGCGACCCAAGGGGTTCTGGTCAACGAAGCCTTTGTAAGGGAAGCCGGTTGGGAAGACCCCATCGGGCAAACGGTCGATTACTGGTACAACCAAACCAAATTCACTGTGATCGGAGTGGTGAAAGATTACCACTACGACAGTCTGCTCCAAAAAATCGGCCCCCAACTGTTCACAATGAAACCCACCGACGGGCTGGGGATGATGTATGTCAAAATCGCATCCGGAAGGGCCACTGCCGCCTTGGGGGACATTGAAGGGGCCTTCAAGGAATTGTTCCCCATACAGCCCTACTCCTATGATTTCCTCCAAGACCGGAACCTTAAAAATTATGAGACTGAGGCCAAATGGAAACAGATTGTAATGCTGAGTGCCCTATTGACCATTTTTATTTCCTGCATCGGACTGTTCGCACTGTCCATGCTCGCCGCTGAAAAACGGACCAAGGAAATCGGGGTCCGCAAAGTTTTGGGCGCTTCGGCCAGGAATGTGGTGACCCTCCTATCGAGGGATTTTATTGCCCTGGTGATTTTTTCCCTACTATTGTCCATCCCCATGGCCTGGTTCGTTGCGGGGAGGTGGTTGCAAAACTATCCTTATAGGATCCATCTGGGATGGCAAATCTTCGCCTAGACAGCCCTGCTGGTCTTGCTGATCGCCCTATCGACCGTTTGCTTTCAAGCGATTCGGGCCGCTTTGGCCAAGCCCGTAAAAAGCTTGAGAACCGAATAATAAACAAAACAGTACCATCATGCTCCTACAACTGGACAATATATTCAAATGGGTCACCATCGGCGGCCAACGCATTTTTTTGCTCAAGGACATCAACCTTCAGGTGGAAGAGGGGGAATTCATTTCCATCATGGGACCTTCGGGTTCCGGAAAGTCCACCCTGCTCAACGTCATCGGGATGTTGGACAGCTTTGATGAGGGGCAGTACCATTTTATGGGCGAGTCCGTCCATAACCTGAAAGAAAAACACCGGGCCAACCTATACAAAGCATACATAGGTTTTGTCTTCCAGTCCTACCACCTTTTGGATGAACTCACCGTCAAGGAAAACCTGGAAATGCCCCTGATCTATAAAAACATCAAGGGAAGCGAAAGAAAAGCCCTGGTGGCCGACATGCTCGACCGCTTCAATATCGTGGGCAAAAAGGACCTGTTCCCCGGCCAACTCAGTGGGGGCCAACAACAATTGGTGGGCATTGCCCGGGCATTGATCTCCAATCCCAAATTGATTTTGGCCGACGAACCCACCGGCAACCTCAACTCCAAACAGGGAGAGGAAATCATGGAGCTTTTCAAAGCGTTGAACCGGGAAGGGGTGACCATCATTCAGGTGACCCACTCGGAGCAGAATGCACAGTACGGCTCGAGGGTCATAGAGTTGTTGGATGGGAGGATGGTTTAAATAGACAAAAAAGCATAAAATTGCTCGCTTGTTTAGTGAATAATACATTAATTCGAAGAAACTTTGGCTGTTTATTTGAAAGTCACATTACTTCATTTAAGCAGCCTAAAATCCAAGAATATATAGAATTGCACCCATTGGAAATAAAGAACAAGGTTAAATTTCTGGAAATACTCAGCATAACTTCTAAAAGCAATCCTTATCAGCTTGTTATGAGTTCACATAAGTTTACTTCTTGAAAAGGTGATTTTCAAAATAATACCGTGCCCAAGTCAATCCCGGCTTTTAAATACCAAATAACACCGCCCTAACGGACCCCCTCCGTAAATAAATGCGTCAGGCAGTTTCAAGATTATTCAGTATTTGATGGTTCAATCTTATTTTGTTACCTTTTTATGTATATTTGTAACATGTCGCGATCTACCCATCAAAAGATTTTGGAATTTGTCAAGAAAACTGACAACGGAAAAATAGTATTCCCAACAGATTTCAGAGGAATTGGAACGGAAGGTGCCATTAAAATGGCTTTGTCAAGGTTGGTTAAGGAAAATGAACTTGACCGGCTCTCCCATGGAATATACTTAAAACCGGAATACCATTCCACTATGGGGAAGCTACATCCCTCTTTGGAAGACATCGCCGAAGCAATTGCGGAGAGTGAAAAGGTACGAATTAAACCTTCAGGGGCTTATGCAATGAATCGACTTGGTTTGTCTGCCCAAGTTCCCACTCGATTGGTATATATTACTGATGGCCAAGCTCGACAATTTACCATAGGCAAGGGTGGAATCAAATTTAAACCTGCTTCTCCCAAAAAATTTGCAATGAAAGGTGAAATCAGCAGCTTGCTATTACAGGCCCTTGAAGAATTGGGGCCAAAGAATATCCCCCCTCTTCAAGATCAGATTATAAAATTAGTGAAAGAAGAAGACCCTGAGAATCTATATCATGATCTCAAATTGGCTCCAGCTTGGATTAATGATTTAATTGTATCAATACCTTAATTAACCGAAATGACTGAATGGCTATATCTAAGTGATACTGATAGAATTCGAAGTCTGAATCCAACAAAAATTAAAAGTGGGTTACAATTGAAATCTCTTGAAAAAGGATGATGGTCGCTTATGGAAACGAACCCAATTGTTCAGGACAAATAGCCTAACCGGCCAATTCGGCCAACTCCCTGCCCACCTGGCTGCCCAAGGCCACACCCATGCCGCCCAGGCGGACCCCACAGTGGATGGAATCCGAAACGGTCTCAACCTTGGGGGTCTTTTGGGCACCGACTCCCATGATTCCGCTCCACCGACGGTCGATCTCCACCCTTTGACCCGGCAGTATGACCTCGTGGAGCAATTCCTCCAACCGCTGCTGTACAATCTGGGTTTTCCCCAATTCCGTGGTTTCCTCCGTTTTGAAGTCCAGGTTCCTGCCTCCACCAAAGAGAATCCGATCGTCTATGTTCCTGAAGTAATAATAGCCCCGGTCAAAATGGAAGGTTCCCTTGATCTTGAGGCCCTTGATGGGCTGGGTGACCAGTACCTGAGCCCGTGCGGGTTTGATGTCCCCTGACTTCAGGAGCTTGGAGGCAAAGCCGTTGGTCGCCACAAAAACCTGTTTGGATTCAAATGCAAAGCCCTTGGTGACCACCCCTGCCCCAGGACCGTATTCCTGCAATTCAAGTACTTCGATTCCGTTGAGAATCGGTATTCCCAGGTCAAGGCACTTTTGGATCAAGGCCCGCATCATGTTTCCCGTATCCAACTGCCCCTCGAACCTATGGGTGATATAGGATGGGTGTATCCCGTCAAAACCAAAAACATTCTCCGTTATGCCAAAGGGCTTCCCCCCAAATATGGACTCCAGCATTTGGTTCAGCTCCCCCATGGCCCCCATGCAGCGTTCAAAAAGGTCGGGGCCGTCCTTGACAAAAAGCTCATGCCCCCCGTAGAGCTGAAAACCCAAGGCCCGATCCCCCAAGGTCTTCCGGAGCAACGCGATTCCGTCCCAACGCTTTTGGACCAATTGGACCACTTCCTCCACAGCATGGGAATCAAGATCCGAGAGCAGCTCCGATATACTCCCAAAACAGGCAAAGCCGGCATTCTTGGTACTGGCCCCTTGGGGCAGACTGCCGCGTTCCAGAACCAGGATCTTGGCCTTGGGATATTTGGCCTTAAGGCCAAGGGCGCAGTTCAAACCCACGATCCCGCTTCCAATGATGGTGAAGTCCACCTTGGAAAACCAGGTCCTATGTTCCCAATAGCTCAGTTCCATAAAGCAAAAACCCCGTACGGAACGGGGATTGTATCAATGACTGTCCTGATATTTTGGATCCATTACAAAGCTTTCCATGAATTTGGTGGTATAGTTTCCCGCCAAATAATCCGGATGTTCCATAAGCTGTCTGTGAAAGGGGATGGTGGTCTTGACCCCTTCGATCACAAACTCGTCCAAGGCCCTGCGCATCTTGTTGATGGCCTCCTCCCGGGTCTGGGCCGTGGTGATCAACTTGGCGATCATCGAATCGTAGTTCGGGGGGATCATATAGCCGCTGTACACATGGGTGTCCAAACGGACCCCGTGCCCTCCCGGGGTATGCAGGGTTGTAATCTTTCCGGGAGAGGGCCTAAAATCGTTATAGGGATCCTCCGCATTGATCCTACATTCAATGGAATGCAGTTTGGGATAGTAATTCTTTCCGGAGATCGGCACCCCTTCGGCCACCAAGATCTGTTCCCTGATCAGGTCATAGTCCACCACCTGTTCGGTGATCGGGTGTTCCACCTGCAAACGGGTATTCATTTCAAGGAAGTAGAATTTGTTGTCCTCGTACAGGAATTCCATGGTGCCAAC
>CALDPL010000401.1 GCA_937911965.1 uncultured Allomuricauda sp.
AACATTTTGAAATCTCAAAACCCAGCATTTCCCACCATCTGGACCTTTTGAAACAGGCCGATCTGATCGGCTCCGAAAAAAAGGGACAGTTTGTGCTGTACAGCCTGAACACCACCATCCTGGAAGATTTGATCAATTGGATACTGACCTTAAAAACAAACCCATGAAACTCAAAAAAGAACTGCCCTTGATCGGCCTGGTGGCCCTCCCCTTTGTCTATCTGACCTATCTCTGGGGCCAATTGCCCGAGCAGGTACCCATGCACTACAACATCAAAGGGGAAGTGGACCGGTACGGGGACAAGTCGGAACTCATCCTGATTCCCATCCTGCTCCCCTTATTGATTTATCTGATCTTTTTGATCGTCCCCGCCATAGATCCCAAGAAGCAGTTGCAAAAAATGGGGAACAAATACCAAACCCTAAAGTTCATCCTCACCGGTCTGATGTCCCTCTTGGCACTGTATATCCTACACAGTGCCAAGGAACAGACCATGGGAAATCCCAATCTTATTTTCATTCCGATCGGCATCCTATACCTGGTCCTGGGCAATTATTTCAAGACCATAAAACCCAATTACTTTATCGGGATCCGTACCCCATGGACCTTGGAAAGTGAATCCATTTGGAAGGAAACCCATCGATTGGCGGGAAAAATCTGGTTTGTCGGGGGACTTTTGACCATCCTCTGCAGTCTGGTCCTGGACGAAAAGAGCAATTTCATTGCATTTATGGGCATCTCCCTGATCTTGGCGCTGATCCCCATGCTGCATTCCTTTCTGTTGTTCAGAAAACAAAGGCAACAGGCAAAGGAACATTAAGGATGGCCCAAGGCGGGCCACCCCTTTGTATAGTTATATATTTTTCAACCAGTATCGCATGTCCACGGCCTTGGAGACAATGCCTCCCACTTCGTCCATGCCCACCCGCTGCTGCTCCATACTGTCCCTGTGACGGAGGGTGACCGTGTTGTCCTCCAAGCTCTGATGGTCCACAGTGACGCAGAACGGGGTCCCTGCGGCGTCCTGACGGCGGTAGCGGCGTCCAACCGCATCCTTTTCATCATAGTCCACTTGGAAATCCCACTTCAAGGAATCCACCAATTTTTGGGCCAGTTCGGGCAGTCCGTCCTTTTTGACCAGGGGAAGGACCGCTACCTTGGTCGGGGCCAATACGGCCGGCAACCTCAAAACGGTACGGGTCGTCCCGTTTTCAAGTTCCTCCTCGACCAGGGAATTGGAAAATACCGCAAGGAACATCCGGTCCAGGCCGATGGAAGTCTCCAATACATAGGGAACATAGTTCTCGCCCCGTTCGGGGTCAAAGTACTGCAGCTTCTTGTTGGAGTATTTCTCATGGTTCCCCAGGTCAAAATCCGTGCGGGAATGGATTCCCTCCAACTCCTTGAACCCAAAGGGGAACTTAAATTCTATGTCCGTGGCCGCGTCCGCATAGTGGGCCAGTTTTTCGTGGTCGTGGAACCGGTAGTTTTCTTCCCCCATTCCCAGGGACAAATGCCAGTCCATCCGTTTTTTCTTCCAGGTTTGGTACCACTCCATTTGGCTTCCGGGAGGAATGAAGAACTGCATTTCCATCTGTTCGAACTCCCGCATGCGGAAGATGAACTGTCGGGCGACGATTTCATTGCGGAAGGCCTTCCCGGTCTGGGCGATCCCAAAGGGGATCTTCATCCTTCCACTTTTTTGGACGTTCAAAAAGTTGACAAAGATGCCCTGGGCGGTCTCCGGCCTAAGGTATAGGTCCGTGGCCGAATCGGCCGAGGCCCCCAGTTTGGTTCCGAACATCAGGTTGAACTGTTTCACCTCCGTCCAGTTCTTGGATCCCGAAATGGGACAGACGATGCCCAATTCCTCGATCAGGGCCTTCACATCGGCCAGATCCTCCTTTTCAAGGGACCGGGCCATTCGCTTGGAAATGTCCGATGCCTGCTGTTGGTATTCCACCACCCTGGGATTGGTGGCCAGGAATTGCTCTTTGTCAAATTGATCCCCAAAACGTTTGGCGGCCTTGGCCACCTCCTTGTCGATCTTGGCCTCGATCTTGGCCACATGCTCTTCGATCAACACATCGGCCCGGTATCTTTTTTTGGAATCCTTGTTGTCTATCAAAGGGTCGTTGAAGGCGTCCACGTGCCCGGAGGCCTTCCAGGTCGTGGGATGCATGAAGATGGCCGAATCGATGCCCACAATATTGTCATTGAGCTGCACCATGGCCTTCCACCAATAGTCACGGATGTTCTTCTTGAGCTCCACCCCGTTCTGACCGTAATCATAGACCGCACCGAGCCCGTCATAAATCTCACTGGATTGGAATACATAGCCGTATTCCTTCGCATGGGAGATGACCTTCTTAAAAAAATCTTCCTGATTTGCCATGGGGCAAAAATAGAGCTTTGGCCCAAAAGAAATGCCCTATTTCAACTGAAATTCAGTAGAGGCCAACAATCTTTCGTCCTCGAAGACATTTAGGGTATAAATCCCCTCGGCCAAGGAGGCTTCGGGTACCGTTATGGCATCACAAATACTGATTTCCTTTCCGGTATATACAATCTCCACCTTTTTGCTGTAAATGTTCCCCGAGACCGAGATCGTATTGGCATTGTCCTCTATGACCGCCATATTGGGATCCAGAAACTGCAGGTAGAGCACCTTGATGTCCCCTTTCTCATCGGCATCGCTCAAAATGGTGACACAGCCTCTGAGCTTTTCAATGGTGGAGGCCTTGTTCGTTTTTATGGGCCTACCGGCACGCAAACGGAAGCCACTCCCCTCCGCATCCTGTAACTTGAGGTAGCTTTTAATCTTGAGTTCCCGGGCAAGTTCCCTATTGGTCTCCCGAAGCAGGGACTCGGTACGCTCCATGGAACTGGCCCTGCCCCTCATTTCCTCGAGCTGCTTTCGGGTCTCATCGACCTGACTGGCCAAAAGGCTGTTGTTGTACCTGAGGAAGTTGTTCCGGAGCTTCAGGCTGTCGAATCGGTTCTCCAGTCTATGGAGTTCCTTGCGGGTCTCCTTCAACTTGGAAATGCTGAAATTCAACCGCCCCACCGAATCCAATAATTGCTGTACCCTAAACCTGGAAGTCTGCAATTCTATGTCATTGACCTCGTTCAGCCCCGACAAACGGTCCACCTCCGCCTTCATCAAGGTAAGGTCCTTGACCAAGAGGGATTTCTCCTGTTCCAAAAAGGACATCTGGTTCCTGGATTGCGCATAACTGTAGTAGAAAGCGATCAGAATACCCACGATCACCGCTACCAAGGCGGCAAGGATGATCTTGTAGTTAAAACTGTTGACATGGGGGTTCATGGTACGATCGACTGCTTTAAGGCCTATAATTTTGATGCCAAAAAGGTTGGCTAAGATAATAAACGTCATTTGACCCAACCTATTGCAAGGGCCATGTTTTGGACGTAATGCCCAATTATTCAGGGTAGGACGCATTTAAAGTGCCGTTAATCGACAGGATGTGCCGATAACCGATAAACCGATCGGAAAAAGCCCTTCAACCACACGAGAATTTTTGGATATTTTCGATATAATGCACGCTAAAGACGCATTCCATTCCACCCACGGCCCCAATGGGCCCCGTCAAAATACAAAATAATAGGCAGGTACTATACCCGAAACCAGGGCTTCTTTGGGAAAAAGACCCCGACTGATGACCAAGATGCAATCCAGGTCATATCTTCCATGGAAATCTCACCCGATTGATCGGGCTTTCCCGATTCACTCCTTGGAACAATTGGGGGATAATTGTTCCAGGCCATGATGTTCCAGCAGGTACTCGATGTATTCGGGCAGCTTTGTTCCCAAGTAATAGGGAAGATTCATCAGAATGAAAGGGGTTCCGTTGAATGTTATCGATTTTTGGATTTTGAATTCCCCTGCATACATCCGCACCGCATAGGGATGATTCGAACGGTCCATGAATTGATGCAATGACCTTAACGAGCCTGTCGCCCCGGATTTAACTTCTATGGGAATGACCTTGTCGGCATATTGAAATAGCAAATCGACTTCGGCCGTTGCTTGTTTTTTATCCCGGACCCAAAAATGTGGTTTGATATTTTTAATGGTGTTCAGGGAAATCAGCTCTTGGGTGATAATATGAGGAATCATGGCTCCCTTAAAGGCAGGGGACAAATCCTCCATACTCAATAATTCTGCCTGTATCCCTATTGTATAATTTACCAATCCAGTATCAAGGAACTGCAATCTAGGAGATTTTCTGAGGTCTGGTTTAATGGGACGTTCCATATCCGTGGTAGGGTAAATAATCTGGATAATCTTGGCCAAATCCAAATTCCGAAAAGCCTTCGCAACATCCCTGGATCCATACCCTGAATTCCCGAAATTCTGGAATTTAACGCGCTGATCCATATAAAGCGGGGCCGTCTCCATAATAAACTTGATTATGGTCCTTTCTTTGGGATTGGAAGCATATTTTTCAACATCATTTTTATAGGTACCCCAAATGCTTTCATAAAATTTAGGAAGGGCCGCCAAAGTTTCGTTTTCAATATCAGTCCTAACAATTTCCGGCATTCCCCCGATAATGGCATATCGATGAAACAAGTCCAAAAGGACTTTATGGGCCACCGGCCTTAAGGGAACCAAGTTCAATTCCTCCACAGCGATAGGGTGTTTGATTGCCTCAAGATATTCCTGGAAATTCAGGGGATATAGGTGCAAGTTCTCGATTCGGCCAACAGGGAAACTCGCTACATCCTTCATAGCAAATTCAAGGAGCGAACCCGCCGCAACAACATTCAATTGGGGCACTTCCTCATAAAAATAGCGCAACGATTGAATGGCCTTTGGCAGTTCCTGTATTTCATCAATGAACAATAAGGTGTCACCCAATTCCTTTGGATTTATCCTGTAGTTTAGAAATAGGGCTTCGACCAAGGTGCCTACATCATCATAGCTTTCAAAAAAAGAGGTGTCCGTGGGTTTTTCTAGGTTCAATGAAATGAAATGCTTGAAGGAATTGGCAAATTCCTTAATCAAAGTGGTCTTTCCCACCTGCCTTGCCCCCCTAAGTACAAGAGGTTTTCTATACTTACTGGATTTCCAAGTCTTCAAATAGCTGCTTGCATGTCTTTTAAAGTTCATCATTTAATCATTATATACACAAAGTAAGGGTAAATTTTCATTATAATAGACACAAAGTAAGGGTAAATATCCCATTCTCATATGATTTAATGGGATTCATCAACGATTTTTTATCGATTGCAATCCGCTTTTCAATCACCCCATTCTTGGATAACCCAATCCAAATGGAAAGGGAAAGATGCCGAATTAAAGGGACCTCTCCAAAAGTGCCTTGACCGCAGCGGGTTAAAATTTCCAAATGCCCCGTCCCAATTTTCAAATAAGTTGTTTCTTTGTTCCACATTGGGATTTAATGCAGTACATCAAAAGAATTTTGGGCTTGTTTTTTTTCTCCCTGATGGTCCTTGCCCTTTGGCAGTGCGCCAAAAGGGGGTCACCGACCGGGGGACCCAAGGATGTGGACCCTCCGGTGCTGCCTCGAAGTGAACCGAAAAACCTCAGTACCAATTTCAAGGCCAATAAGATCAGGCTCTATTTTGATGAACTCATCAAATTGGAGGACGTACAGAACCAATTGGTGGTTTCCCCCCCATTCAAACATGCCGCGGAAATAACCCCACAGGGCATTCCCAGCAGGTACATCGAAAT
>CALDPL010000402.1 GCA_937911965.1 uncultured Allomuricauda sp.
AGGCAATGTCCGTGGCCATGGGAATACCTATTCCCGATTGCATGGGAGTTCCATAATTGAACAACAGGTACAGTCCCGCAGGGACCAACATCCCCCCAATTGCCCCGAACATCGGAAGTAGGGCATCCTTCACTTTTGAGAGTTCACCAAGATAGATTTCCCGTTCGAGTTCCAGGCCGATCAACAAAAAGAAAATGGCCATCAGACCGTCATTTATCCAGTGCCTGAGACTGTGCCCGGCAAAGGGGGTTTCCCAAAATTCGTTGTAATCCACCCCAAAGACAGAGTTGGCCAGAAATAGGGAAATCAAGGTGCAGCCAATGAGGACCAGCCCTCCCGATTTTTCGCTTTCTGTAAATTTTTTGAACAATTCGGTGGCCTTGGTGTCTGCGATTTTTAAATTCATCCGGTCTTTTTTCCTGCTGTGATGGTCTACCTTTTTCTTTTTTTTTTTTGAATTGGACAAGGAGCTAGGTCCTAATTTGTCCGTCGCCAAAGATATAATATTTGTTGGTTACAAGTTCCTTGAGACCCAAAGGTCCGCGATGGTGCAATTTGTCTGTGCTGATGGCCAATTCCGCACCTACCCCCATCTGTCCACCATCGGTAAATCGGGTGGATGCGTTTTGGTACACCGCGGCGCTGTCCACATGGTCCATAAAAAGCTCTGCAGCGGTGGGATCCTCGGTCATGATCGTCGTGGAGTGGCCCCCGGAATGTCGGTTGATCTTCCCCACGGCCTTCTCCAGGCTGTCCACGGCCCCGATAAGGCATTTCATGGCCAGAAATTCTTCTTCCCATGGGGCCTCTCCTGCGATTTGCTCCCCTTGGCCAAGAACGTTCTTTACCTCGGGGTCCACCAGGACCGATACCCCATTTTCGGTCAACAGCCGATGCAGTTCTTCCAGCTTTTCTTCAAGACCTTGGATGCGGCTGTCGACAAGGATTTTATCCAGGGCGTTGCAGGCCGATATTTTTTGGGTTTTGGAATTCAGGATGACCTTCAGGCACTTTTGCCAATCGGCCCGGGGGTGGACATATAAAAAATTGTTTCCCCTCCCGCTGACCAGAACGGCACATTTGGCGTGTTCCTTTACAAATTGGATCAGGCGCTGCCCGCCCCGGGGCACGATCAGGTCCAGGTCCCGGTCCGGATTTTTCAAAAAGGCTTGGATCTGCATCCGGTCCATCTCCAAAAGTTGGATCAAGTCGGGATCCAGACCGTGTTTTTTTAGGGCCCTGTTCCAGAGTTCGACCAAGGCCCTGTTGGAATGGGTGGCTTCCTTTCCCCCTTTGAGCAAGATCTTATTGTTGGCCTTAAAGGCCAGCACGGCAGCTTCCACGGTAACATCCGGCCTGGACTCATAAATGATCATGATGGTGCCGAATGGTGCCGTTTTATTGATGACCTTTAACCCGTTGTCCAGCTCCTTGGTGGAAATTTCCCGGTTCACCGGGTCCTCTTGCAGGCGAACTTCCCGTACCGCCCGAATCATTTGATCGATCTTTTCCCCATCGACCACCAAACGGTCGTAAAGGGCCCGATCGTCCCTGTCGAAGGCCTGCAGATCCCTTTGGTTGGCCTGGATGAGTTCATCCCGGCTAAGATCCAGGAGTTCTTCCATGGTCATGAGTACCTTGTTCTTCATATGGGTGTCCAATAATTTCATTTTCATCTTCAATTTTTGATTTGTCCTTGTGTTCTTATTGGGAAGTGGCCATGGTTTTTAAATCGATCACATGGAAACCTCGGTCCCCACGGTTTTTCCGTCCATGATATCGAGGATGACATTTTCCTTTTTTCCGTTGACGATATAGGATGGAATGTTGGCCGCGGCGGCCGACTGGGCATAGTTCAATTTGGAGCCCATTCCCCCACGGCCCTCCCCCTCGGATTTGCAGTCTTTTTCGATGTACCGGGCCAGGTCTTCCTGGGGCAAGACCTTTGAAATGACCTGGGTATGCTCGTTTTCGGGGTGACCGTTGTATAGACCGTCTATATCGGTCATCAAGATCAGTTTGTCCGCGTTCATGAGCTGTGCCAAAAGGGTGGCCAGTTCGTCATTGTCCGAGAACATGGACATGGCCACCGAGACGGCATCGTCCTCATTGGCAATGGGCACCACCCCCTCGGACAACAGCCCTTCCAGGCAGTTGATCATATTGTCGCGGTGCACCCCGGGGTTGAAGTCCCTCTTTGTGGGCAGCACCTGGGCGCATTTCATCCCATGGTCGTTGAAAATGTTGTAGTAGTGCCGCATCATCCGGGGCTGACCAATGGCGGAATATACCTGCCTGCGCTGGGTCTTGTCCTTTATCTTGGACTTGCCCAGGACCTCTTTTCCGGCGATCACCGATCCCGAGGAGACCAGAAGGGTCATGATATCCCGTTCATAGAGCGCCGCGATCTGTTCCACCAGGCGATTGAGCACCGGCCGTACGATTCGATTGTCCTTATTTGTCATCACATTGGTTCCCACCTTGATGACCACGAGTTCTTTGTACATGTTCAATATTCTTCGCCCAGTTCCACGGCGCGGTTAAAGGCTGCAAAGGCAGCATCCTTGATAAGTTCGTTGACCTTGTTGTCCTGCATGGAGTCCAGGGCGGCCCGGGTGGTGCCCCCTTTGGAGGCCACTTTCTCCATCCAGGAATCCGGACTGAGGTTGGATTGGTTGAAGAGTTCCACGGCCCCTGTAAAGGTCTGGCTGACCAAGACCTTGGAAACATTTTTGGAGAAGCCCATTTGCAGGGCGGCCTCCATCATGCTCTGCATGAAATAGAACACATAGGCCGGACCACTGCCCGAAATCCCCGTGGAGGCGTCGATGAAGTTCTCACTCTCCACCCTTAGGGATTTTCCGGTGGTGTCCAACAGCCCTTCCACCATAAAGAGTTCCAGTCGGGATACTTCCTCGGCCGAAACATAGCTGGTGAGGCCCATGCCCACCTGTGCGGGCAGGTTGGGCATGGCCCGGACCACTTTTTTGATGCCCAGGGCTTCCTGAATATAGTGTATGGTGACCCCGGCCATGATCGAAATGATCAATTGCTCCGGGTTTACCAAGGGTTTCATGCGTTGGAGCAGCTCTTCCGCATGGTGGGGCTTGACCGCCAAAAAGATGATTTCCGCTTGGGGGACACAGTCCTCCAAGCGTTCCATGGCATCAAAATGGGCAATCTTGTTCAGTTCCTCCATTTTTTCCCTGGATTTGTCCAGGACCATGATATTTCCTTTTTTCAGCATTTTGGATCTTGCCATGCCCGTGGCATAGGTAAGTCCCATATTGCCCGCACCGATGACCAGTACTTTCATAGTGTGTATTGTGGGGTTTTGGTCTTATTTTTTTGTTATGCGGATATTTCACAGTCCTTGCAGTCCTTCACCTCTCCGTAATAGGTCTCCCTATATTTGTGCAGGGTGCGGACGGGCAGTCCCATAAAATAGCGTTTGATATAGGTCACCTGAGTGGTGAGTTCCCCCATTTTGACACTATATCTTTTTTCATATCTGGTCTCCCTTTTGATCTCTGTAAGTTTCATATTCATAACAATGATTGACTTTTTATTCATTTTCCTGGGCGAGGAGGTATTGCTCCTTGTAGATGGCCTTTTTTAAGGCCTTTCGCCTGGAAACTGATTTTTTGGTGTATTGTTGTCGGTCCCTGATCTGTTCAAGGCGCTTGGTGTTTCTGTATTTCCTTTTGTACCGTTTAAGGGCCCTTTCAATATTCTCCCCGGGTTTCACTTCAATTTTCAGCATATTCTTATTTCGTTTTATTTTTCTATGTTCATTTTATTCGGGCACCTGCCCTTTGTTCCTTTCGTTGCGGGCTCATCGGTTCAACCTCATTTCCATATGGGTCAATCGAAAACCGTTCTCCTTTAAGAGGTCCATTTGTTTTCCTTGGCCCTCGATGTGGATGGCCAGGTCGCCCTTGCAGTACTGCAGGGCGTAGTCCATTAATTTTTGTGCCACACCCTTGTCTTTTTCTCCCTTGCGGACCGTGAGAAAAGCGATAAAGTTTTCGGGGATATAATCACCCATCCCGGTCTTGTTCACCACCATCAGTCCCATAATCTCCCCCTGTTCCTCCAACACGAACACATAGCCACCCAATCCCGGTATTTCCTTGGTCGAATACTGAATGGCCTTCGCGATGGCCCTTGGGGAACTCTTGGGCTCTTCCTGTTGGCCGTGGATGAAGTTGGTCAAACGGGCCGCTTCCATGGTGGAAAGCCTTGTGTACGCATCATAGGTTGTTATGGACATGGGTTGAATAATGTTGTTATGGATTTTCCCCCGGCCCAAAACCATGGGCAATGGAGGAATGTTCACAGCCAGAGGGTGCCTCTGTGTGATTTGGACGGATGCTGCCTGAGCAGGTTTGGATAATTAACGGGTGGGGGGGATGAATTTATCCGACTGGTTTCGAAAAACCAGGTAATCGAAGCTGTGTATCCTACAATTTTTTCGCTCGTGAAGTTTCGTATCCATTGGGGCAAAGATAGCAAATTTTGGGGAACTGGCCTCGGAACCCGGTCTTAAGGTAGTGTTAAGTGTTTGGCGAAGACCATATTAACTGCTCCAATGTTGTCCTCTGCCAAGGGGTTGGAGCGGTACCCTTGAACCTTGTTGGGTTTTGGCAAGCCCTGTTCCCAAAATCGATTTTGGCCCTTACCCTCATAAAGATCATGACGGATATCAGGTTTAAGGGACACAAGGGGCACGATCTATCAAATATTAGCTGATGTAGATAGTATATTAACCCAGTTTTGGAAACCGCTCTAAAATTTTGTTAAGTTTCCATTGCGAAATCGTTAGAGTACTCCAGCACTTTTCTATCCGGACGGATGGCTTGATGATTATTGTGTCAATGGCCCGGCCCCGATTTTGACTTCAGGTCGATCTAGGGCCCCAAGGGCATGGATGTCTTAAGGGCACAATCTTCCGTCAGGTCCTCAGATATGGGAATCAGAGGAAGCTTTCCTGATACCCAATGGGACCATAATCAACAGATTTTAACCATTAATATACCCACATTATGACTGACTGACTCTCCATTAATGAAAGAAGGCGCCAAGGGGCGGTTCCAAGGCGCAACTTAACAACCAATGCAACTCAACTCAATTATGAAAAAAACAACTCAATTCAAATTTGGGGCAAGCAACCCGATGTGGATCCTTTGTATCTGTCTACTGTGTTGCGCCCCATGGGCCAAGGCATCCAATTTGGCCCTGGAAGTTCCCTTTTCGGAAGCACCATTGACGTACCAGTTCACCGTTTCGGGTACCGTGGTGGATGAAAGCGGCAGCCCCCTGCCCGGGGCCAACGTGGTGGAGCAAGGCACCCTTAATGGGACCCAGAGCGATTTTGACGGCAATTTCAGTTTGGAAGTTTCCAATGCCAATGCGGTACTGGAAGTTTCCTATATCGGATTTGACACCCAGCAAGTGTCCCTTTCAGGACGCTCCACCCTATCGGTGGTGCTATCGGAAAGTGCAGAGGCCTTGGCCGAAGTGGTGGTGACCGCCCTGGGCATCAAGACCGAAAAAAGGGCCTTGGGTTATGCCACGGCCCAAGTGGAGGGCGATGACATCAGCGGGGTCAAGGCGACCAACAACTTTGTCAATGCCCTTTCCGGGAAAGTGGCGGGGGTACAGATTTCCAGTACCTCCAGCCAGCCCGGGAGCGGTACCCGTATCGTGATCCGGGGAGGTTCTTCCATTACCGGGAACAACCAACCCCTGGTGGTGGTCAACGGGGTGCCCTTCGATGCATCCAACAGCTCGACCTCCTCCGGCCTGGGGGACATCGATCCCAATTCCATTGAAAGCCTTTCCGTGCTCAAAGGGGCCTCGGCGGCAGCTTTGTACGGCAGTCGGGCGGCCAATGGGGTGCTGTTGATCACCACCAAGTCCGGAACCTTTCAGTCCAAGCCACAGATTACCTTTACCAATTCCGCAAGTTTGGACCACATCTACGAAGTACCCCTACAGAAAACATGGGCCCAAGGATCCTGGGACGGCACGGATTGGAGCTATGTGGACGGGGAAACCGCCTTTACCTCCGTAAACTTTGGACCCAGGATCTCCGATGTCCCCGGGGCGCGCTATTACGACAGGTGGGAGGTCTTCAATACCGGATTTACCAATGAGAGTTCCCTGAGCATCACCGGTGGTGCCGAAAAGGCAACCTATTATGTGGCCTATAGCAACCTGATGAACGATGGGATTTTGGATCCCCTGAATTACAGGAGGCATTCCCTCAATGCCAACACCTCCTTTAAGTTTACCCCCAAACTCACGGTGTCGACCAACATCATGTACTCCACACAGCAGAACAAGCACCTGGACGAGAACAGTTCCAACAGTTCCTTTATGAACACCCTTTTGGGCACGCCCAATACCTGGAACCCCTATCCCATTTATGCGGAAGATGGCCGATTGAGGTCCTATAGGGGAGGGTCGAGGGATCCATACCTCTGGCTTTTGGACAATGCGGGGAACACCAATATCAGGGACCGATTGGCCGCAACGGTGACCCTGGAATATGAAATTGCCCCCAAGATCAATTTTCGGTCCGTGACCGGCATCAGTACCTCAAGCGTGCACAACGAATCCTTCTACAACAAAGGGGGTTATGCCTCGGTACAGGGAAGCTACGATACCCAGGAACGTTTCTATAGGGATCTGGAGTCCACCGAGACCCTTACCTATGACGATGATTTCGGGGATTTTGACTTTACGGTGATGGTCGGCCACAATATTGTGGAGAACAGGTACCGCGGCCTCTATTACGAGGGTACCGGACTGATCCTTCCCGGAATCTACAACATGGCGAATGTGAGCGGCTACGAATCCTACGAGGACAAAAGCCTGTTCCGATCCTATTCCTTCTTTGGCCAGGCCCTGGTCGGGTACAAGAACTTCCTGTACTATACCGTTACGGGAAGGAATGACTGGGCCTCTTCGGTCCAGGAGAGCTTTTTCTATCCCAGCCACTCTTTGGGCTTTGTGTTCAGTGAGCTGTTGCCCAGAGGTATTCAATTACGGAAAACTCAGGGCCAGCTATGCCAAGGTAGGGGCCCCGGCCAGTCCCTATGCCCGTAACGTGGTCCTTGCCGATCCGGCCAGTGATGGGGTCCTTTGGCCCTTCAACGGAAGGAGGAGCTACCTTTCCTCATCCAAGATACCCAACCTGAGCCTGGCCAACGAGTTCAAGAGTGAGATCGAGTTCGGGGCGGAGCTGCAATTTTTCCAGAACCGACTGGGGGTTGATTTCTCCTATTACCACAACTGGAGCGAGAACCAGATACTTCGGGAGCAGTTCCTGCCTTCCACGGGATATACCTATGGGGATGTCAACATTGGGGGCATCACCCACAAAGGAGTGGAACTTGCCCTGCACGCCACCCCGGTCAGGACCGCCGATTTTGAGTGGAACCTGAACCTGAACTGGTCCAAGGATAAATCCATGGTGGATGAGTTGGGGACCAATGACGAACCGATCTATCTGGGGTCCTACGGCACGGCCGTGGTGGGCCAGCCCTATCCGGTGATCTACGATATCGGATTCCTCAGGGACGATCAGGGCCGCCTGGTCCTTGACGACAATCCCGGATCGGGCTACGGCCGCCCTTTGGCCGATAATTCCAAAAACCAGATCCTGGGAACCTCCGTTCCCGATTGGATCGGAAGTTTCAGGACCGGTTTCGAGTATAAGAACTTTAGCCTCTCCGCCCTTTTGGAAATGAGCAAGGGAGGATTTGTCTATAGCCTGAACGACCATTATCTGACCTATTACGGAATGGCGAAGCACCAAGAAAACCGTCCGGAGAACAATATGATCACCTTTGACGGGGTCATGGGCCATTACGACAGTGCCAGCGGCCAAGTGGTGGTGACCTCGGAGACCCCGCAACCCACTCGATACGACCTGTACTGGCAAACCGTGGCAGAATCGGTCCTGGAGGACAACATAA